>NZ_KB291391.1:0-36897 GCF_000318295.1 Capnocytophaga sp. oral taxon 326 str. F0382 | reverse complement strand
AAATTTTAACATTTCTTTGATAAACACTAATGTCTTTTCATTGTACAATAGTTGTTGGTGAATAATGGTGCAAATGTAAAAAAAACACACTCTACAAAATAAATGTGTTTTTATTGTGATTCAATGGTTTTTATAATATGCGCTAACAGTTGCAAAAATACTTACACTCCCTAACA
Source organism: Capnocytophaga sp. oral taxon 326 str. F0382 (assembly GCF_000318295.1). NCBI lineage: Bacteria > Pseudomonadati > Bacteroidota > Flavobacteriia > Flavobacteriales > Flavobacteriaceae > Capnocytophaga > Capnocytophaga sp. oral taxon 326. Next base: position 36,721 of record NZ_KB291391.1, on the reverse strand, counting down.
CATTTTACCTCTAACTTATCAAAAAATGTATTTAGTGGTGCAATATAAGGGTTGAGATCTAATGGCTTCCCATTGTAATCTACTGGGAGTTCTTCGATAAAAAGGTTATTGCTGATGAGGATGGGGATAGGGGGATTAACGATTTATTTTTTAATATTGCTGTTTGTTTACGACAGCTTGATATTCTATGTTAGTAAACATTTCAAAAGCTGAAAAACGCTTTTCTTGGAAGAGTTCCTCTTCTATACTTTTATCACTTTTGATATTCTCTAATATTTCTTGTATTTTATTTTCATCAATATTTTGTTCCTGTTTTATACAATTCTCTATCTTTTTGAGTTTTCTATCTACTATTTCCTTATTGAAATTACTAATAAAAAGAGAATATTGTTCCTTAAAATCATCTTTTGATTTTTGTGTAGGTTCCATAATATAGACAGAACTATCATAATTAATACTTTTTTTATAAGGCATATCTTCCTTTTCATTATCATAAGTGATATCTGTATATTTATGTATGTCTACAGAAAAAATAGAGGAACCCAGACTATTATCAAAGTTAGTCCCATTAGAGTCTCTATATAGTGAATAAACTAAATCTTTATAGTATATATTTAGCACATATAAACCAGCTAAAGCTTCTATTAAGTTTTTTAAATTTCCTTTTGATAAAGAATTATTCCTATTGTGTTTGACAGCTTGATAAGCTATTAACCACTTAGATGAACTACTTCCTCTTTTATTAGCTTTTTTTAAAGGTGTTAATACTTTATTATTCTCATCATTAAAATAGAAGTTAGAAGCAGAAACTATAACTTTCTTTTTACTTAACAACCATTTTTTTTCTAAAAAATCTATACAATCAGTGTCAAAAAATAATTGATTATCATTTTCTTTATCTCCTCCATTTTCAAAATACAACTCTTTTGAAATAGCTTCTACTTCAACAACTGTTCTTATAAGTAGTTCTGTAATTTTAGGAGAATAAATACTTAATTGATTATCATCTATATGGATAATATTAGATATCTCTATTAGCTCTCGTTCAATATTTTTGTAAATATTCCAAAAGATATTCATATTCTTGCAAATGTAATTATAGGATCTAAAGATATATTATGGATATAATCATTCCCAACTAAAATAGGAAAATGAGGAATATATGTTTCTCCTTTTTTTTGATATTGAGTTCTAAGATAGTAAAATTGTCTATAATCATATTCTGAAAATTCTTTATAACATTTGAATGCTGATAATATAGAAACATCTATGATTGAATAATCAGGTAAAGTAAGCCAAGCATGTAGATTAACTCCTGTTGTTTTAAAATTTTTGTTATTAAACCTATATTTTAACTTTTGGAAAGATTCATAAAATTTTTTTTGTCCTTTATAACTAACACTTCCTAAAGTTAAAATAGAATCTATATTTAATTCTGTTTTTAAGAGATATTGAGCTAATTCAGAAAAATAAAAACAATTATTCATTATTTTTTCCTGCTCAAAGTTATGAAGAATATTTTTAGATATAATAGTATTTATATTTTCATCTACACTTCCATTTATATAACTGTTAAAGTTGTTGTTAGGTTGAAAATATGAAGTTTGTAGACCTAAAACATTTGTATTTCTTATAGCCTTCTCAAACATGTATTTATAATCATATTCTTTTTTACTTATTCTTTTCCTTGAATAATTGTCATACCAATCATATAGTGTTACTTGTAAATTCATTTTTTATATTTTATTTTAATTTTTCACCAACTTTAATGTTTTTTATAACTAAATCAAATTGTTAGTGATGCTCATGATACAAATTAATTGCTCTTTTTCTATTTCTTTCTTTTATAATGTTTATCTAATTCTTTCCATACATTAGTACTATAAAAATATGTTTTATTTTTATCAGGTTTATTAGGATATAATAAGCGAACATATGACAAACTTTTATCTTTCTTAATATCAGCCATTATAGCATTGAATTTTCTATCTTGTTTAAAATCAATATATCGAATTCTACTTTTCTTGCATATTTCTCTGTAAGTAAGAGGATATTTTGCACTAATTTCTTCTTCTTTTAAATTAACAGGAACTCCATTTGGGTCATAAAAAACTCCTATCTGTCCTATACTATTAGATTTATTAAATTTAATATCTATAGATACAGCAATATCATATTCTTGATCTTCATTGTCTGTATTTTCGATCTTAGACTTTAAAAATTCTATATAATTCTCAGTTTCATCTGTTATTATACCGGATGAATAAGTTTTAGAATCTATATAAGCTAATGGCATTAAATATAGGTTATATTTAGATAAATCAATATCTACTATATTCCATTCTTTTATAATACGAATGTAATTTTTAATAGTAGCAAAGCCTATTTCTTGTATTTCTTTTTGACAGAAAGAGTCATTGTAAAAATGAATTGAATTATCTCTTAATTCTACCAATACTTCTATGTTATTAATAAAATTAGGAGGTACTTTACACTTAGAATTAAGTTTATTAATAACATCAAATATACCTATAGTCATAGGATTTCCAGACCTATTTAACTTAGGTGTCTTTTTCCGTTTGTGAACCTCACCTTTTTTTGTCTTAACAGATTCCATAAAATACAACTCTTTTATATTGTAATTATGAAGTTTTAACAAATGAGCTTTAAATAACAATTCAATAGCATTAACTGCTAATATAGCAAAAGTTTCTTCTCTGTATAAGAAATTAGGCTTGTTGTATATTTCAATAGCAGAAAGCATTGAGTTAATAGACTTAGAAAGTAAACTTTTATAGGTAGGATTTATCTTCATAGTATCATATATTTTGCCTGACCGTGCTATGGTCTAATCATTCAACTTCAACACCGCCATAAAGGCACTTTGTGGTATCTCTACGTTACCCACTTGACGCATACGTTTCTTACCGGCTTTCTGTTTCTCTAAGAGCTTACGCTTACGCGAGATATCACCCCCGTAACATTTAGCAGTAACGTCTTTGCGGAGTGCTTTGATAGTCTCACGTGAGATAATTTTTGCCCCAATAGCGGCTTGGATAGGAATATCAAACTGCTGACGCGGGATCAGCTCACGTAGTTTTTCACACATCTTTTTGCCTATGTTATAAGCATTATCGGCGTGAATAAGGGCAGAGAGCGCATCTACCGATTGTGAGTTGATAAGGATATCCACCTTCACAAGGTTAGAAGCACGCATCCCAATAGGTGAATAGTCAAACGAAGCATAGCCCTTGCTCACTGTCTTGAGGCGGTCATAGAAGTCGAACACGATTTCGGCAAGAGGCATATCAAAGTTCAGCTCCACACGCTCAGGGGTGAGGTAGTGCTGATTGGTGATAACACCGCGTTTTTCAATACAGAGCGACATCACCTGACCTATAAAATCTGATTTGGTGATGATACTCGCCTTGATATATGGCTCTTCCACACGGTCTAATTTAGAAGGGTCAGGGAGGTCAGAAGGGTTATTTACGATAATCGCTTTTTCAGGTTCTTTTTTGGTAAAGGCGTGGTAACTTACGTTGGGCACGGTAGTAATCACGGTCATACCAAACTCGCGTTCCAAGCGCTCTTGTACAATTTCTAAGTGCAACATTCCTAAGAATCCACAGCGGAAGCCAAAGCCCAAAGCGGCAGAACTTTCGGGGGTAAACACTAAGGAAGCATCGTTCAATTGGAGTTTTTCCATTGAGGCGCGTAACTCTTCGTAATCTTCGGTGTCTACCGGATAAATCCCTGCAAATACCATTGGTTTTACGTTCTCAAAACCGTCAATAGCTTCTTTGCAACCGTCTACTGCTGAGGTAATAGTATCACCCACTTTTACCTCACGTGCATCTTTGATGCCGGTGATAAGGTAACCCACATCGCCAGTGCCTATCACTTGTTTGGGCACTTGGTTCAGTTTGAGGGTTCCCACTTCGTCAGCATCATAGATTTTGCCGTTGGACATAAACTTGATTTTCTGTCCTTTGCGTATTTCGCCGTTCATCACGCGGAAGTAGGTTTCCACCCCGCGGAAAGAGTTGTACACCGAGTCGAAAATCAACGCTTGTAGCGGTGCTTTAGGGTCGCCAGTAGGGGCAGGAATACGCTCGATAATCGCCTCCAAAATTGCCTCTACGCCCAAGCCTGTTTTACCACTGGCAGGGATAATTTCATCGGGCGAGCAACCTAATAGGTCTACAATATCGTCTTTCACCTCTTCGGGATTAGCACTCGGTAGGTCTATTTTGTTGAGTACGGGAATGATTTCAAGATCGTTTTCGAGCGCCAAGTAGAGGTTAGAAATCGTTTGTGCCTGAATACTTTGAGCAGCATCTACAATGAGGAGAGCCCCCTCGCAAGCAGCGATGGAACGGGATACCTCGTAAGAGAAATCCACGTGACCTGGGGTATCAATAAGGTTGAGGATATATTTTTCGCCTTTGTACACATATTCCATTTGGATAGCGTGGCTTTTGATAGTAATACCGCGCTCGCGTTCCAAGTCCATATTGTCCAAAAGTTGGTCTTGTTTTTCGCGTTCAGTAACGGTTTGGGTAAAGTCGAGCAAACGGTCGGCTAAAGTACTCTTGCCGTGGTCGATATGTGCAATAATGCAGAAGTTACGTATGTTTTTCATTGTATAAATTAGTCGTTAGCTATTTAGTTGATAGTTGTTATTACGAGGTAATATGCCACAACTATCAGTAATTGAGGGCGCAAAGGTAGTAAATAATTAGTGAATTAACAAATTTAGAAGAAGATAGGATTTCAGAGAAGTCTTAGCTTTGGCAACTAAAAATTGTTCGTTGTTATTTGTCTATTGTTTTTTATTTTGTAATTTTGCCGCCAATTAATAACAAAGAGGACAAATTTGTACTGATTGCAACCTCTTGGGGTATTCCCCAAAAAATGCTAAAACAGTTCTTCTTTACAATGGCGTCCCCTGCTAAATCATAATTATCAATGGGATATTTATTTACCTCTGAGTCCGTTTCAGAAGGACATCCAGACAAAATCGCTGACCAAATTAGCGATGCGCTTATTGACAACTTCCTCGCTTTCGACCCCCACTCTAAAGTGGCTTGCGAGACATTAGTAACTACCGGTCAGGTTATATTGGCTGGTGAAGTAAAATCAAACACCTACATCGATGTACAACAAATCGCGCGCAACGTGATTGAGAAAATTGGCTATACCAAAAGCGACTATATGTTTGAAGCCAAATCGTGTGGGGTACTTTCGGCTATTCACGAACAATCACCCGATATCAATCAAGGGGTAGATCGCGGAAAACCTGAAGAACAAGGTGCTGGCGACCAAGGTATGATGTTTGGCTATGCGGTAAACGAAACCGAAAATTATATGCCACTCGCTTTAGACCTTTCACACGCTTTGCTGAGAGAATTGGCAGCATTACGCCGTGAAAACAAGGAGATTACCTATTTGCGTCCCGATGCTAAAAGTCAGGTAACTCTTGAGTATAGCGATGACAACAAGCCGGTGCGTGTGAACACTATTGTGATTTCAACCCAGCACGACGACTTTGATACCGAAAAGAAAATGCTTCAAAAAATTAAAGAGGATATCGTGAAAATTCTCATTCCGCGTGTGATTAAAAAGTATCCTCAATACGCACCTTTCTTTGACGATAAAATTATTTACCACATCAACCCTACAGGTATTTTTGTGATTGGAGGTCCTCACGGCGATACAGGGCTCACTGGTCGCAAAATCATCGTGGATACTTATGGTGGTAAAGGAGCGCACGGTGGCGGTGCATTCTCTGGTAAGGATCCGAGCAAGGTAGACCGCAGTGCGGCGTATGCTATGCGTCACATTGCCAAAAACTTAGTAGCAGCAGGCGTTGCCGATGAAATATTGGTACAAGTGAGTTATGCCATAGGGGTAGCTGAGCCTACAGGTGTGTATGTAAATACTTATGGTACTGCCAAAGTGAACCTCACAGATGGTGAAATAGCTAAAAAAATACAAGAAATCTTCCCATTGCGTCCGTATGATATAGAACAACGCCTAAAATTGCGCAATCCTATCTACAGCGAGACAGCTTCTTACGGACATATGGGGCGTACTCCTGAGGTTGTAACCAAAGTATTCTCATCGCCTTATCACAAAACAAAAACGATAGAAGTAGAACTCTTTACTTGGGAAAAATTAGATTTCGTAGAAAAAGTAAAAGCAGCATTTTTTTAATGACGAGTTACGAATTACGAGTTACGAATGATGAACTTTGCTAAAGTTGAAACTTTGGCAAAGTTTTTTTTATTCTTTTCATTGTCAATTGTTATTTTTTTCTTACTTTTGTGCCATCAAATAAAAAAAATAGTATGAAGTCTTTTTTACCAACTATGTTTTATTACGGGTTTCCTGTAGTACTTCTTACTACAACTGATAAAGATGGAAACGCCGATGTAACGCCTATTTCAAGCACCTTTACTTTAGGTGCGAATGCTGTGATAGCGCTTGTAAAACTAAACAAGGCTTATCATAATGTGATGGAAGTGCCCGAGGTAGTTTTTAACCTCCCTACGGCAGCTATGTGGGAAAAAGTAGAGGCAATTGCCCCTTATACCGCTCAAAACCCTGTGCCTCCTCAAAAAATGGGTAAATACACTTATACTGATGACAAGTTTAGTATTGGAGGATTTACTCAATTACCTTCAGAAAAAGTACGCCCTCCGCGTATTGCCGAATGTCCTATTCAGGCAGAAGCTAAAGTGAAAAACGTGAATGACCGCGATGCTTATGTACTTGTGGAATTGGAATTTGTGCAAGTACACGCTGAAGACCATTTGGTAATGGAAGGTAATAAAATCAATCCATTAGAGTGGGAACCACTTATCTATAACTTTAAACATTATTACGGATTGGGAGAACACAAAGGTTTGAATTTCAGTATTAAGTAATGGCTTATCTAAGATAAGAAAAAAGAAAGCTTTGCTAAAACTCTTACAAGCTTTAGCAAAGCTTTTTTTATATTCTTTATTGTTAATTGCTAATTATTTTTTACCTTTGCTTCATTAAACAAAAACATTATACAAGATGATGAGAAAAACAGTAAAAACCGCACTGTTGTTTTCGTCGGCAGCACTCATTGTTGCTTGTGGCGGGAATAACAAAAAATCAGAAAATGCAATGACAGACAAAAATGCAGACAAGGGGATTGCTCTTGCTGAAATGGACACTACGGTACGTCCGCAAGATGATTTCTACAATTATGTGAACGGCACTTGGGCTAAAACTGCCAAAATACCAGCTGATAAACCTACGTGGGGCTCTTTTCATATCCTACGCGAGAAAACCGATGAGAATTGCTTGCTCATCTTAGATAATCTCCTCAAGGAAAACTTCGCTCAAGGTACTGAAGGTCAGAAAATAAAAGACCTCTACGAATCGTTTATCGATTGGAAAAAGCGTGATGCCGAAGGGCTTAAACCTATTGAAGGTTATTTGAATAAGATTGAGGCTATTAAAAACCTCACAGACCTTCAAAAGTATTTGGAAGAGGTAACTCGCGAGGGCGAAAACCCTATCTGTGCTTGGGGGGTATATGCCGATATGAAGGATTCTAATATGAATACTGTGTATCTTGGCAACTTTAGCATCGGTATGGGGCGCGATTACTATCAAAAAGACAACAAGGAGAATACTGAGGCTTTACAAAAGTATCAAGATTATGTAATGGCTATCTTCAAAGTGCTCAAAGACGACAAAGCCGCTGAGAAAGCTAAACAAATGGTAGATTTTGAACGCTCGGTAGCTAAACTAATGCTCACCAATGAGGAAGACCGCAACCCTAACCTTAGCTACAACCCTCAAACAATGGCTGAGCTTAGCAAATTGGTGAAGAACCTCAACCTACCTCAGTTCCTTAAAAACGTAGGGGTGAACACTGATAAAGTAGTTGTTTCTGAAATTCGTTTGTACAAACAATACGATAAGTTTATCAACGAAAAGAACTTGCCTCTTATCAAAGATTACCTTAAATATCAATTAGTAGCTGATAATGCGAGCAACCTTACCAAAGAACTCGATGAGCTTTCTTTTAACTTCTACAACAAGGAGTTGCAAGGACAACAAGAACAACGTCCGATGAACAAACGCGCTCTAAGCGTTATCAATAGTATTTTGGGTGAAGCCTTTGGTAAATTGTATGTAGAAAAGTATTTTCCACCTAAAGCTAAAGAAGAAATGGTTACTTTGGTAGATTATCTGAAAAAGAGCTTTGCACAACATATCAAAGATGTAACTTGGATGTCAGATGCTACTAAGGAAAAGGCTTTGGCTAAACTCAATAAATTTACTGTGAAAGTAGGTTACCCCGATAAGTGGGAAGACTACTCTAAACTGACCATTGAACCGGCTGCTAAAACGGTGTATTTTGCTAACTTGCAACGCGTGAGTGAATGGGCTTACCAAAAGAGTTTGGAAAAAGTAGGCAAGCCTGTAGATAAAACTAAATGGGGTATGTCGCCTCAAACAGTGAATGCGTATTACAATCCGTTGTATAATGAAATTGTGTTCCCTGCGGCTATCTTACAACCTCCTTTCTTCAATTTCGAAGCCGACCCTGCGGTGAACTTCGGTGGTATTGGTGCTGTAATAGGTCACGAAATGACACACGGATTTGACGATAGTGGCGCTGAATTTGACGGCGATGGTAATCTAAAAAATTGGTGGACTCCTGAAGATAAAAAGAACTTTGAGAACGCTACCAAAGCCCTTGCTAAACAATACGACCAATACGAACCTGTAAAAGGTGTATTTGTAAATGGTACTTTCACCAGTGGTGAAAACATAGCCGACCTCGGTGGGGTGAACATCGCTTTTGATGCTTTGCAAATGTACTTAAAAGATAAAGGTAATGTAGGTAAGATAAGCAATTTCACTCAAGAACAACGTTTCTTTATCTCTTGGGGTACCGTATGGCGTACGCTTTCGACTGATAAATACCTTACAAATCAAGTAAAAACTGACCCTCATAGCCCAGGATATTTCCGTTCATTCGGTCCGCTTGTGAATGTAGACGCTTGGTATAAAGCCTTTGATGTAAAAGAAGGTGATAAACTCTATAAAAAACCTGAAGACCGCATCAAAATTTGGTAGGTGAGCACCGCACTGATAGTAACACCTACTAATCCGTGCATTGCAACACTCTGCCCTGTAACATATAAATTCTTGATGTGAGTTTGTGGCATAAAAACGCTTTCCATTATATGGTTAGCGTTTTTTTTGTAGCCGTACAATGCTCCTGTGGGATTGCCTATATAATCACGGTAAGTAAGCGGTGTAGAGGTGTAGTAATGAGCAATAGCACTTTTGAGTGTAGGAAATTGTTGAGCAACTACATCTAATAAATCCATAGCACGCTGACTTTTGAAAACTCATACTGGTTGCCTCTTGGGTTGCCCTCGGTGTTGGTCGTAAAACTATTTTGCCAGCGTTGCAGTTCATCAGTGTTCATATAGGTGAGGATAGTAACATTATCAGTATACTCCCTGCTGTCCTTTGGAGGATTCATAGAGAGCATATACGAAATCGGGAAGTCGTTAGTAGCGTAATTAGTAGCGTGGTAAACGCTATTGTTATCCTTAAACCAATACACATTATAGGGCAAGTAACGAAAAGCATTTGGTTTGAGTACCAAATGCAATGAAAAGGCAGCAACCGTAGGTTGTAAGCCCTGCACGCGTTTGCAAAAAGAAGGTTTAAAAGGGGTTTTGCCTGTGATGTTGAGTAGTTGCTTTACATCTATAGCCGAGATGATTTGTTTTGCAACAAACTGCTCTCCTTGCTTGGTGAGTACTGTGTTGATAGTATTCCCCTCACTGTATTCAAACCCTATGACCTCTCTTTGGTTGAAGAGGTCAGCACCGTATTGGCGCAATTTATCAATGAGCAAGTTGGTGATTTGTCTACCTCCTTGTGTGAGTCGCCAAGCACTTTCTATATACGAATTAACCGAAAGTGCGTGTACGTATAAAGGTGTCTGTTCGTCAGTACCTCCATAGAGAAAGTTAGAGCCTAAGAGCACTGCTTTGAGTCGGTCGTTAGTAGTGATACCGTTGAGGAAATCTAATAGGTTTAAGGAAAGCGTATGAACATCGTAATCGGCTACTGCTTGTTTATGGCGGTAGAGTGGAAACTTATCGCAAATAGATTGCATCGTGTGGGCGTACTCTTCTAAGGCTTTCTTTTCATTAGGGAAATAGGAGAGGAGTTGTTTTACGAAGTTCTCATAACCCTGAGCGTGAGGATACATCACGTTAGGTGTATCGCCAAAACAAATACGGTCGTAGCCGTTTATATCAAGGCGTTCTACCGAAAGATGAGTGGCAATACCTACATCTTTAAAATACTCATATAGTACCTGACCTTCTGCGAGACTTCCTATGTAATGCACTCCTGTATCAAACAGCGTATTATTGCGCACAAAAGTTTGCAGGTTACCCCCATACTGCTCATTTTTCTCCAATATACACACTTTCTTTCCTGCTTTTGCCAAGAGCAAAGCCGAAAAGAGCCCCGAGAGTCCGCTACCTATCACCAAAACATCGTATTGCTTCATTGTCTATATTCCAAAACTCGTCAAAAACTTATCGATATACAGCTGTTTTTCTTTTGATTTATACTGTTGGATAAAGCGAGGGTGCTCTAATACTACCATTTCACCAAATAAAGTAGCTTCTTTATTCAATTTTTGTAAGAAAGTAGCGTTCTTTTTGCCTAATACGAACACCTTTTGAGTATCTACTCCTAAGGCGATATGCTTTTTTAAAGTTTCTATCATATAGTTCTTTAATGATTTGAAGAGTGTCTCTTCATCGTAATAATTAGCATTGAGCCATTTGCCGTCCGAGGCTTTTCGCACAATAGCCAAAGGAAAAGGAGAATTGATATAAAAATCATTGTAGAACTTAGTGACTCCACCGTATGCTTTTATCATATCATACATAAAAACCGATGATACTTCGTGGGTATGTGCCGACTTCATTACAATACCACACTCGCTTTCTAATCGCTTGGTATCAGTAAAAGGAACGCCTGTAACTCCTGCCCCGTGTCGGCTGGGATTGATGCCTATAATGAATTTCCGCTGACGGTTATCGTTGTAGAATTTGTGATAAAAAGCACGCATTACCTCCATAGTTTCAGGGTTATCCATATAAGGATTCAGCACATCAAAATCCTTAGGCAAGGATTGGTTGTACTCTAAATGTGTGTTGAAGTTGATAATTCTATCGGCAAAAGTATTCATTAGGCTTGTTTTTTCAATTTTACTGCTACCCAGTTGTTGCGTTCTAAGTTCTCGATGTATTGCAGAGCGTATGCTTCCGCTTTTTCGCGGATAAGAGGTATATCTTCCTTGTAAAAACCACTGAGCAAGAGAGCGCCTCCTGTTTTGAGAGCTGGTACATACTGCGGTATATCGTTTAAGAGAATATTACGGTTGATATTCGCAATAATAAGGTCGAAGTCTTTTTCATTAGCTAGTGAAGAAGCATCTCCCAACTGTACTTTGATGTGCTTACAACCATTGCGTTCTACGTTTTCAATGGAGTTCTCTACGCACCATTCGTCTACATCAATGGCGAGTACCTCACTCGCCCCGCGTTTGCTTGCCATAATAGCGAGTACGCTTGTGCCACAACCCATATCGAGTACCTTTTTGCCTTTGAGTTCTTCCTTTAAAAGGAATTGCAACATCATATAAGTAGTTTCGTGATGACCAGTACCGAAACTCATCTTAGGGTCGATAACAATTTCATAAGGGGTATGTGCTTCGGGGTGAAAGGTAGCACGTACAGTACACTTATCGTCTACGGTGATAGGCTCGAAGTGTTTTTCCCATTCCTCATTCCAGTTCACCTGTTCAATAGTTTGATGTGTGTAGGTAATTTGGAACTCCTCGCTGTGAAGTATCTGTACATCAGAGAGTATATTAGCATTCCAAAAGGGTTCTTGTATATAAGCCTGCAAACCGGTTTCGGTATCTACAAAGCTCTCGAAGCCTACTTCGGCGAGTTCAGCAACTAATATTTCAGAAGCAACCCCCATAGGGGTAATGGTAAAAGTGTATTCTATGTAATTCATTCAATGAGAGGTAAAATCCGTTTAGAGCGCAAAAATAAGAAATAATTGCAAATAGAATGTGATAAATAAGAAAAAAGTTATATCTTTGCGGGGTGTATGATAACTTTAACCCAATACATAAATATGAAAAAGATAGTATTTTTGTTTTTAGTGACCTTATGGACAGCAATTCCTGCTTCAGCTCAGTTGTTACGTCATAATTTTGACGACGAGGGCAATACTTTCATTCAAGGTATCGCTCGTGCTCAGTTTTGGGCGCGTTATACCGAAACCAACCCTGGTACCGCTGTGAATGGTGAAGTGGTGAACAATGTGTTTGACTTTTCAGTGCGCCGTGTCCGTTTAGGAGTCTATGCCCAAGTAGAAAAGAAATGGTTGTTCTATGTGTTGTTAGGAAATAACAACTTCAACCAGAGCACCCTTCGCACTGCTAATTTGCGTCTCCTCGATGCTCTTGCTCAGTATACTTTTAGCGAAAAATTAAGTATTGGTATAGCTAAAACTACTTTCCTCGGTGCAGGGCGTTATTCTAATGGATTTTCTAATGCATCTATGCTCACCCTCGACCCCTCAGTTTATTACCTCAATACACTCAATCACTTCGATGATATGGGGCGTAGAATAGGTGTTTATGCCAAAGGTCAGTTAGGTAAATTCGAGTATTTTGCGGCCTTGCAAAACTCAACTATACCTCCTTCTTCATTCAGCTATAGTAAAGGGCATCCTCAACCCTTTACATCGGCTTACTTAAAATACGAATTTTGGGATAATGAGGGAAATCTTTTGCCTTCTAGTGGTGGAAATGGCACTTATATAGGTAATAAACATATTATGAATCTCGGTTTGGGGTATGAATATCAAGCTAAAGCGAGAACTTTTACCAATACTACTGATACTTCTTATCGCGATTATTTCAATTTAGGAATTGATTTCTTTATGGATACCCCTATTTCCGAACGAAATGATGCTATTACAGCTTATGTAGGTTTTAATAATATCTATTTTGGTAATGATTATGTGAGATTTGTAGGGGCAAATAGCATTTTTGAAGGAGGAACTTCACTCAATGGTGCCGGTAATGCCTCTCCTGCAGTAGGTACAGGCAGTAGCTTGTTCTTGCAATTGGGTTATCTGCTTCCTAAATGGGAAAATTCTGATATCCGTCTACAGCCTAATGCAAGTTGGCGTTTTGCAAGTTATAAAGCTCTTAATAACAATATAAATATATATTCTGTTGGTGTAAATACTTATTTCAAAGGACAAAAAAGCAAACTTTCTTTAGCGTATGAGAACCGTCCTGTTTTTAGTGCTACTGACAAAAAGGTGAGTACCCGCTTAGGTACCTTTGTATTGCAATACCAAATAGAATTGTAAAAAAAAAACTAATTGACAAATAAATATCAACTATTATGAAAATGTACGACATCGTTATCATCGGTTCTGGTCCAGGAGGCTATGTGGCTGCAATTCGCGCCGGACAATTGGGCTTCAAAACTGCCCTTGTAGAAAAATACAACACTTTGGGGGGTACTTGTCTCAATGTAGGCTGTATTCCATCTAAAGCCTTACTTGACTCCTCCCATCATTACGAGGAAGCAACACAACATCTTGAGGCTCACGGTATCGAAATTACAGGTGAAGTGAAGTTCAACTTAGAGAAAATGATTGAACGCAAAGCGGCTGTGGTTGAACAAACCTGTACCGGAGTAAAATTCTTAATGGAAAAAAACAAAGTAGATGTTTTTACAGGCGTAGGTAGTTTTGAATCTCCTACCCAAATTAAAATTACTCCTAAAGAAGGTACTCCCGAAATTATCGAAGCTAAATATACCATCATAGCTACAGGCTCTAAACCTGCAACTTTGCCTTTTATCAAACTCGATAAAGAACGTGTGATTACCTCTACCGAAGCTCTTAAACTCAACGAAGTACCTAAACATCTTATTGTAATAGGAGGCGGTGTGATTGGCTTGGAATTAGGACAAGTGTACAGCCGTCTCGGGGCTAAAGTATCCGTAGTGGAATATACCGATAGTATTATCCCTACAATGGATAGAGTTTAGGACGTGAGCTTACTAAAGTGCTAAAAAAACAAGGATTTAATCTCTATACAAGCCATAAAGTAACCGAAGTAACTCGCGACGGTAATATAGTGACTGTAAAAGCAAACTCTCCTAAAGGAGAAACTATTAGCTTAGAAGGTGATTACTGTTTGGTAGCCGTTGGACGTCTTCCTTATACACGTGGACTCAATCTCGAAGCTGCTGGTGTACAAAAAGATGAACGGGGTAGGGTAGTGGTAAACGACCGCTTGCAAACGAATGTGCCTAATATCTATGCTATAGGCGATGTGGTACGTGGCGCTATGCTCGCTCATAAAGCCGAAGAAGAAGGGGTATTAGTAGTAGAACAACTCGCTGGTCAAAAACCTCATATTGATTACAATCTCATACCTGGGGTGGTCTATACTTGGCCTGAAGTTGCTTCTGTAGGAAAAACTGAAGAACAACTCAAAGCTAATGGTACAAATTATAAAGTAGGTCAGTTTGCATTTCGTGCCTTAGGGCGTGCGCGTGCTAGTATGGATACTGATGGCTTTGTGAAAATCTTAGCAGATACCCAAACCGATGAAGTATTAGGAGTACATATCATTGGAGCTCGTGCTGCCGATATAATAGCCGAAGCCGTTACAGCTATGGAATTCTGCGCTAGCGCCGAAGATATTGCTCGTATTTGCCACGCACACCCCACTTTCACCGAAGCTGTAAAAGAAGCCGCCTTAGCAGCTACCGAAAATCGTGCTATCCACGCATAAAATAATAATAACACAAAGTTTTGCCAAAGTTCTATCACCCATTATGATGCGAACTTTGGCAAAATTGAATTGTAACCATCTCACCTTTTTTCATTTTTATATCCCAATTTTGTTATTTTGGCACAATCTTGGTAGCAAACTCTTGTAGTGCGATTTTTTTGTAAAGGAGTAGTTTTTGTTTGTATGTATTTAACAATCAGTTGTATAACTATATTTTTTAAAGAGTTATAAATGTTAAATAAAACAAAAAAATAACAAATGATGAGTGTTATGTCGCATAAAACACCTATATTTGCGCCTTGCATAGAATAGTATATATGTACAAAAAGTTATACATCGTATTTATAGTATTGGTGGCGCAACTCGCCTCAGCACAGCGATATGAGTTAGGGGTCTTCTTAGGAGGAAGTAACCCTATTGCTGATATTGGTCGCACTCACTACGTCTACCCTAATGAATTTGCTTTCGGAGGATTGTTCAAATGGAACTTCCACGAACGTATGTCTGCTCGTGTGCAGATTACTAAAACAGTTATCAGTGGTAATGATGCTCAATCAGATATCCCAGGGAAACGCAATCGTCAGTTTGCCTTCCGTACCGATGTTACCGATATGACTGCTGGTGTCGAATGGCATTTCTTTAGCTACAAAATCAAAAACCTGCTCGATCGCCCCATTACCCCCTATATCTTTGGAGGAATTACAGGATTTTGGCACGACGATTTGTATTTTGATCCTGCTTACCCTAAACCTACAGACGCTATTGATACCTCTCGACGAGATTTTGATTTTGCCGTACCTGTAGCTTTTGGCGTAAAAGCTAAAATTACAAACCGATTGGTCTTGGCAGGTGAGGTGATGTTCCACTTTACCCTTACCAACAACTTAGATGGTACAGCTCCTAAAAACCGCCCCTTTGTTTTTGGCAATATAGGTAGAAGTTATGATTGGTATACCCTTTCAGGACTCACTCTTACCTATACTTTTGGAGAATGGCCTTGTTATTGTAGAAATTAGTAAAAATCCAATGGAAATAACCAAATACCCGAAACACTTGGCTATTATAATGGATGGCAATGGGCGCTGGGCAAAAAAACAAGGTTTGCTCAGAGCTTTCGGTCACGAAAAAGGTGTACAAACAGTAAGGCAAGTAGTGGAATATTGTGTTGAACATCAAATCCCTTATCTTACCTTATACGCTTTCTCTACTGAAAATTGGAACCGCCCCGCTTTAGAAGTAAAAGCCTTAATGGAACTATTAGTGAAGTTCTTAAAAAAAGAGATGGATAACCTACTGAAAAACAATGTAAAATTGAATACAATAGGCAATTTAGACCGCTTCCCACCCAAAGCCCGTGAAACATTGCTCGCTACTATTGATAAACTAAAAAACAACACGGGGGTTACCCTTACCTTAGCCCTTAGCTATGGGGCACGAGAGGAATTGCTCACCGCTGTTAAACAGATTGCCACTGAGGTGAAAAATGGTACCCTAACCTCCAATGAAATCACTGAGCAAACTATACAACAACATTTGTATACCAATAATCTACCCGATGTAGATTTGCTCATCCGTACCAGTGGTGAATACCGCATTAGTAACTTTTTGTTATGGCAAATAGCCTACGCCGAACTCTATTTTGCTGAGGTTTTATGGCCAGACTTTACTAAAAAACACTTAGAGGAAGCGCTCCTTAATTATCAAAATAGAGAAAGACGATTTGGAAAAACAAGCGAACAACTTACGTAAAACTATGCTGAAAAAAATTATATTACTCGCCTTTTTGGCTTTGGTAAGCCTTGTGAATGCACAAGAAGAAAGAATATCATTAGGACAAGGAAAAAAATATACCATAGGTGGCATCGAAGTTACTGGTGCTAAACGTTATAACGAACAAACTATCCTCACAACTTCTGGCTTGAAAGTGGGCGATGTAATCGAAATTCCCAGTGAAAAATTTAGCGCTATTATCCATAAACTATGGAGCTATAAGTTGTTTAGCGATATCAATATCTATATTAAAAAGGTAGAAGGTGATACTGTATTTTTGGAATTAGCTATTAGAGAAACTCCTTCTCTCGTCGATGTGAAAATATCTGGTGTTAGTCAGAAAAAAGGTGAAACTCTCCTCAAAGATGCCGATATTAAAAAAGGTGTGAAAGTAAATGAGAGTTTGATTGCAAATACCCGAAACTATATCACCAATAAATACCGAAAAGACGGTTACCTAAATACTAAAGTAACTATTGATACTAAAATAGATACTACCGATGCAAACGGAGTCGATATGCTTATACATATCGATAAAGGTAACAAAGTAAAAATAGACAAAATCGTTTTCGAAGGCAACCAGCAATTCACTTCTGCTAAGTTGCGCAAAAAACTCAAAAAAACTAAACAAATACAGTTCGGTCGTTTCTGGAAACGCTCTAAATATGTTGAAAAGAATTACGATGAAGACCTCGTGAATCTTATCGATTTCTATAAAGAAAAAGGATACCGAGATGCCCGTGTAGTAAGTGATTCTCTTATTAAAGAAAAAGATGGTAATGTGAGTTTAAATATTGCTGTGGAAGAAGGAAAACGTTACTATTTTGGTGACATCCGATTTCTTGGAAACTCCGTTTACAACGACCGTGTACTTAACCAAATTTTAGGAATCAAAAAAGGCGATGTGTATAATGGAGTCTTACTTAAAAAACGTGTGCAGGACAATACCAAACCCGATGCCGAAGATATTACCAACTTATACCAAAATAGTGGTTATCTTTTCTCTCAAGTACACCCCGTAGAAACCTCAGTGATCAACGATACTATCAATTTTGAAATTCGTATCGTAGAAGGAAAACCTGCTTATTTCAATAAGATAACCGTAAAAGGTAACGAAAAAACTAACGACTATGTGATTTATCGTGAATTGCGTACCCGCCCTGGTTACTTATATAGTAAGGATGCTGTTGTGCGTACCGTACGTGAGTTAGGACAGTTGCAACTTTTCGATGCACAAAATATCAACCCCGAATTTAAAAACGCCGATCCTAATGCAGGAACAGTAGATATCGAGTATAACCTCACCGAAACAGGTTCAAGTCAAGTACAATTACAAGGTGGTTATGGGGGAGGCTCTTTCATCGGAACAGTAGCTCTGTCATTCAACAACTTCTCTATCAAAAATATATTTAATAGAAAAGCTTACCGACCTGTACCTATGGGTGATGGTCAAAGCTTATCACTCAGCTTACAAGTGAGTAGATACTATCGCACTTATGGATTCTCTTTTACCGAACCTTGGATGGGAGGTAAACAGCCAGTGCAGTTCTCAGTATCCTTTAGCCGTACTGAACAATTTGGCTATAGTTACAGAAGTTATGATGTCGATAAAAGCCGCCGCGTATACATCACCGAGTTTAACGTCGGTTTGGCAAAACGACTTAGAGTCCCCGACGACTATTTCCAAATAGCTCACACTCTCACCTATAAACACTACGACTTGAAAGACTATCCTAATTTAGGACTCTTTACTTTCAAAGATGGTTCGTCTAACTCATTTGCTTACACTATTGCTCTATCGCGTAACTCTAGTGGCCCTAACCCTATCTACCCTATGACGGGAAGTAGTTTCAACATCAGTGCAAAGGTTACTCCTCCTTACTCTCTGTTCAATGGAGTGGATTATGCTAAATTGTTAGACGAACGTACACAAGCTATAGCTAACAACGATAGTGATAAGATAGCCTCTATAGACCAACAACGTTTCCGTTGGTTGGAATTCTATAAACTCAAATTCACTTCAGCTTGGTACACTAATTTGTATAGTAAGTTTGTATTGAAATTTGGTGCCGATTTTGGTTATCTCGGTGCTTATAACAACAATCGCGGTATAGTACCTTTTGAACGCTTCTTTATGGGAGGCGACGGCTTAGGTTATTATTCTATGGATGGTCGTGAGAACATACAAATGCGCGGTTATGAGAATTATGCTCTCTCCTCTGATAGTGGTGAAACTGTATTCAATAAATTCTCATTAGAGTTGCGTTATCCTATCACCCTAAAACCTATGGCTTCTATCTATGGGTTAGCTTTCGCCGAAGGTGGTAATGTACACGATGGACTCTCAAACTTTAATCCTTTCCAACTCAAGCGTTCTGCTGGTTTAGGATTGAGACTCTTTATGCCTCAATTTGGTATGTTAGGTATTGATTTTGGCTATGGTTTTGATAATCCGGTCAATAGTACAAACCGCAGTGGTTGGCAAACCCATTTCATTTTTGGACAACAATTCTAATTTTTGGCACGATATTTTCTATGAAAAAGTTACCAGTTCTTTTTGTAGTGCTATTGGCAACAATAACACTTTCATTCGCACAGAAGCCTTCACGTATAGGCTATGTGGATATGGACTATATTTTGGCTAATTTGGAAGACTACAAGGTTGCAAACCAACAGTTTGCATTGCAAGTAGAACAATGGCAGGCAGAAATAGAAAAACGACAAACTAAAATACAAGCTGAAAAAGATAAGTTAGAAGCTGAAAAAGCTTTGCTCACCCCCGAATTGATAAAAGATAAGGAAGAGGAAATCGCTTTGATGGAATATAATCTCAATGCCTATAAACAACAGAAATTTGATGCTAAAGATGGAGAGTATATCAATCAAAAGTTCTTGCTCGCCAAACCTATTCAAGACCAAGTGTTCAATATAGTCCAAGAAATAGGAAAAATGCGTAAGTACGACTTTATATTTGAAAAAAGCGATGCGACTATGTTGTTCTCTAATGAACAACACAATCTTAGCAAAGTAGTACTCCGTGCCTTGAAGAAAAAAGATAATGCTGCCGACCGTAATAAGGATATGGCAGAACTCTTGAAAGAAAGTTATGATTTTGAGTTTGTGGAAGAACGTGTGAAAAAACGCAAAGAAGCCGAAAAAGCACGTGAAGAACGCCGCGTACAGTATGAACAAGAGCGTTTGCGCAAAACAGAGGAAATGAAACAACAACGCGAAGCCTTTAGAACACAACGCGCTAAAGAACAAGCGGAACGCCAACAAAAAGCACAACAAGAGCGTGAAGCTTTAAAAACTCAACGCGAAAAAGAACAAGCAGAACGTGTACAGAAAATGCAACAAGAGCGTGAAGCACTAAAAGCACAACGCGAAAAAGAACAAGCAGAACGCGTACAGAAAATGCAACAAGAGCGTGAAACACTAAAAGCACAACGTGAAAAAGAACAAGCTGAGCGTGTACAGAAAATGCAACAAGAGCGTGAAGCACTAAAAGCACAACGCGAAAAAGAACAAGCAGAACGCTTGCAAAAACAACAAGAAGTGCGAACTCAAACGCGCACTACAAATTAAGTAAAAATTTTAAAATAACTAATATTACAAACAAGATGATGAGAAACATTAGAACATTGATGATTGCATTGGCTCTATTTTTCGGAGCTACTACAATGCTCACTGCACAAGTGAAAGTTGCCCATATAAATGTGCAAAAACTCTTGGAAGAAATGCCTGAAAGAAAGTCAGTTGAAGCTCAGTTAAAAAAATTAGAGCAAGGCTATATGAACGACATTCAAGCTGCTATCAAAGAATTGCAAGCTAAAGCTCAAAAATACGACAATGAGTATGCTGCTCTCTCCGAAGCTCAAAGAAAAGCAAGAGAGGCTGAGTTCCTTAAAAAATCTGAGGAAATAAAAACAATGGAAGAAAATATCCGTAAAACTCAACAAACAGCTGCTGAAAGCTTGCAAAAAAAACAACAAGAACTCGTAGAACCATTGCTTAAAAAAGTAAAAACTGCTATCGAAAATATCGCTAAAGAAAAAGGCTTGCAATATGTGTTAGATTCAAGTGCTGGTTCAAGCGTGATTGTTGCTACTGGTGAAGACCTCTACAGCAGTGTGAAAAAGAAATTAGGCTTCTAATTGAAGAATTACATATTACAAATGGTTTTATTTTACAGAAAAAAGTGTTCCCTATCTGAACACTTTTTTCTATTTTTGCACTATCATAGATATAAAATAATAATAGAAAAATGAATGAGATTACATTTCGTACTGCTCCTATAGGTTTGTTTGATTCAGGGGTAGGAGGAACTACTATTTGGAAGGAAGTTAATGCCCTAATGCCTAATGAAAGTACTCTCTTTTTAGCTGATAATAAGAATGCTCCTTATGGAGAAAAAACTAAGGAAGAAATCATAGCACTCTGTGATGCCAATACTCAATTTTTGTTGGCTCAAAAAGCTAAAATTATAGTAGTAGCTTGTAATACTGGTACTACTAATGCAATTTCATATTTGAGAAATAAGTATAAGGATGTGCCTTTTATTGGTATCGAACCTGCTATCAAACCAGCAAGTTTACAGAGTGTAACAAAAAAAATAGGGGTTTTAGCTACCCGTAGCACTCTTGCGAGCGATCTTTTTGCCAAAACAAGCGAGCATCTAAAACAAGAAGAACAAGTCGAAATTATAGAACAAGTAGGCGAGGGGCTGGTAGACCTTATAGAAGCAGGACGTATAGAAAGCCCCGAAATGACTCAATTGTTGCGCCGCCACCTTTTGCCAATGGTCGCCTTAGGAATTGATTATTTAGTATTGGGCTGTACCCATTATCCCTATTTGTTACCACAGATACAACAACTCATTCCAGCTCATATCAAAGTTATAGATTCGGGCTATGCTGTTGCTAAACAAACGAGAAATATACTGTTGCAACACCATTTGCTCAACGAAGATACAACAGCAATACCACAACACCTTTGGCTTGCCAATGGTAATACAGAAGTATTACAACAATTTGCCCCCAAAGAAAAGGGATTAGAAAACTTACAAATTTCTAATTTCTAACTCTTAATTCCTATTTTTTAGGAATCCTGATGTAATAGGTTTTGCCATCTTTGTTGTCAAGTTTTCTATCACGTAGCCAAGGATTGTAATTTTTTAACTCTTTGTAAGTTACGTTTTGGCTTTTAGCAAAATCAGTAAGATTTTCTATGGTGCTATCTACCATTACATTATAAGTAGGAAATTCGTTGTATAAGTGTTTTTTATCAAAAATGAATCCATACTTTTTGGGGTGTTTCATTATTTCCTTAACTGCCAAAATACGGAATACATAGCGCGAAGTCTCACTGTTTAAGTACAAATCGTAGTAGTTGTTTGTTTGCTGAAAAGTAGTCTGTTTATTCATTCCTGCTACACCAGCGTTGTAGGCAGCTGCCGCCATTGTCCACGAACCCGTACTACGTTTAGCTTTATTCAGGTAATCACAAGCTGCTTGTGTCGCTTTTTCTAAGTGGTAACGTTCATCTACTTGATCGCTTACTTCTAAACTGTACTCTTGGGCAGCAGCTTTCATAAACTGCCAAAAACCACTAGCTCCTGAGGGCGATACAGCATTGGTGAGCCCGCTTTCTATAACAGCTAAGTATTTAAAATCATCGGGAATATTGTTGCGTTTGAGTATAGGCTCTATAATGGGGAAATATTTGTTAGCGCGCTTGAATAACAATAAACTGTTGGACTGCCAATAAACATTCACGAGAAATTCTCGGTCTAATCGTTCATATACATCAGGGTCATCCATAGGCACTTTTTCACCTGCAAAATCTAACTTTTCAGGTAAGTCAATAGCGTAAACTCTATAATTGTCAAAAAAATCATCTTTGTGGTGAGCAGCATCTTCAACAGCAAGAGGATTTTCAGTTAGTTCAGCTTCAGCTTGCTCAAAAATATTCTGGTCTTCTTTCTTAACCGACATAGCGTTTACTAAGAACCCTGAAAGCAGTACTACACCACCACTGATAAGAATGTATTGTAAAGTTTTTTTCATTATTGTTTTCTTTTTTAAATTAAAACTTTGCTAAAGGCAGATTACGACTTTAGCAAAGTGAAATTACGCTAAGGCGTTGAGTTTTCCAATCAAGATAGCTGCTTTTTCTTCAAACTCTCTTCTTACTTGTTTGAGATGAGTTCCTCTGTTTTCTACTGATTTATCAGCTACTTTATCAATAAGTGAGTCAAAATCATTTAGTATTTCTCCTACAAGAGCTTTACCTTCTTCAGTGCCCATCTTGCCAGTGAAATACACAGCGTCAATGATATCTCCCAACACATAGTTGATCTCTTTTTTTAAAATGCGAATGCTTGCCATACGTTTTTAATTTATTGGTGATTTGCCGGCAAAGTTACAAATTAATTCTTATCTTTGCAAAAAATAAATCAGTTATGTATGTATACAATTTAACGATGGTAGTGAATGATGAGGTGTTTTTATCTTGGCAAGACTGGCTGCAATCCGTTTATTTACCAATAGTAAAAACCTCAGGAACTATAGAAAAAGTACGAGTATTTAAACTGTTAGACGCTCCCGAAAAACATTATGCAGTACATTGCGAAACCTCATCTCCGGCTCAGTTAATGCATTTTATTGAAGATACTATCCCTCAACTTTTACAACAAGCTGCCGAAACTTTTGGAGAGAAAGTTCTTTTTTGGGGAACTCAACTCAAAGAAGTGAAAACTGAATACTAAA
Organism: Capnocytophaga sp. oral taxon 326 str. F0382; assembly: GCF_000318295.1. Lineage (NCBI taxonomy): Bacteria > Pseudomonadati > Bacteroidota > Flavobacteriia > Flavobacteriales > Flavobacteriaceae > Capnocytophaga > Capnocytophaga sp. oral taxon 326. Next base: position 13,249 of record NZ_KB291391.1, on the reverse strand, counting down.
AAGTGAAAAGAATTTGGCATAAAAATTGATTTGTGACTATAAACTATTAACACATCTCTATTAACTAAAATAAAAATGACTATGAAAAAGAATGCAAAACTTACAAGTGTAGTGAAACAACTTGTCTTGGCAATCGTAGTTTCATTCACATTCACTTCTTGCGTCGGCTACTACTATGCCGATGGCATTTATAACGACCCCGTGCCCGAAAGGCCACTTTATGTAGAGAGAGAAATGCCTCCTCAACGTTATGATTATCCACCCGAAAATCGCTATGCCGACAATGGTTATAATAGCTATTTTAGAGATAAAGCCAAACAGTATGAAAATCCTGCTGTCGATAGCAGTTTTACCCATTTTACCGATGTAAATAGCTACCGTTCTAATGCCTATGCTTCAGGAACTTCTTCTTATGGCGGTTGGGGTTCTAACCCTTCACAAGTGAATGTAAATGTCTACAATCACAGTTGGACAAATCCTTACTATGGATATTATAATTATCCATACTATCGTCCTTATCGTTCTGGTTGGAGTATATCCTTAGGCTGGGGCTGGGGTAACTATTATGATCCTTATTGGGATAATTACTACTACTATGGTGGCTACTATCCTTACTATGGCTACTACCCTTATTATGGTTATTATCCTTATTATGGGTATAGTTATGGCTATTATCCTTATTATGGTTATCCTTACGGTTATTATCCCTATTACAGAGGATATTATGATTACTATTACCGTCCAAGAGATTACTATTATGAACCAGGAGGCTCTTATGGAAGAGAATATAGTGGTAGAGGGCGCGCTATTATAAGAGATGACAATTACAGAAGTAATGCTAATCGTTATGAAGAAGGTAGAGGCTCTTATAATCGCTCACAAAGTCAAGGTTACTACAATAACAATAATAATTATAGCGGAAGACCCTCTTACCAAAATCAACAACAATACAATACACCTCCTACAGGTTATGAAAACAGAAGAAATTACGACTCTATGAACTCAGGAATGAATTCTGCTAGAAGTTCTAACTATGGTAACTCGGGAAGTGGTAATTACAGTAGTGGAGGAGGTAATTATAGTAGTGGCTCTTCTTCTAATGAAGGATACAGAAGTTCTAACCGTCGATAAAAATACTATTAAACAGATGAAAAGAATTAATTACATATTATTTTTAGGAGCTTCTTTGTTAGTAGCTAATGTAAAAGCACAAGAATATACCGATATCTTTCGTTATGGAACAGAAGATCTTACAGGAACAGCTCGTTTTAAAGCTATGAGTGGTGCTTTTGGAGCATTAGGAGGTGATTTTTCAGCTATTAATGTCAATCCTGCTGGGAGTGCTATTTTTAGTGGATCAGAAATTTCATTTTCTTTAACTAATAATAATCACAAGAGAAATATTACTTTTCTTGATAGAAGTAGTAAACAAACAAAAAATGATTTTAATCTAAATCATTTTGGAATAGTGCTTGTACTACCTAATGTTTCAGAAACTTGGAAAAAAATAAGCTTCGGATTTAATTATCTACAAACAAAAGTGTTAGATAATGATAAATTCTCTTATTCAGCCTATAATCGTCGAGGAATAGATAACTACTTTTTTGATTATGCTACAAATGGCAACAACGGAAATCCTTTTCCTTTAGGCACTTTTTCTGGTGGTCCCGACCGCGTTACAGCAAATAATCAAAGAGATATAGGAGAATTCTTCGCTACATTAGGTAAACGACAAGGTTATGCAGCTCAAATGGCTTATTTAGGAATTTTAAGTCAGGTGATATCTCCTAACTCTGGAGCTGCTACTGAAACTGCCTATCACGCAAATGGCGATGCTTTAGAACGATTACAGCTCTATGAAGTAGAGCGTTCTGGTTATGCTAATAAGTATAATTTCAACTTTGCCTCACAGTTGGGTGATTTTATTAACTTAGGGTTAAACTTGAATTTTCACAATATCAATGAAAAAGCTTTTTATAGTTTAAGAGATAATGATTTTCAAGCAGCTAATCCATTTTTGCGCTATGCAAATCATCAACAATATATCAATACAAAAGGAGAGGGCTTTTCATTACAATTAGGAACAATTATAAAAGCTACTGAAAATTTGCGTTTAGGAGTTAGTTACCAATCACCTACGTGGTATACAATGAAAGAAGAATCTCACCAAGAATTGAAAGCAACAGTACTCAATACAAATACTGGGAAGGAAATGGATACCGATATAGACCTTATAAATCGCTATGGTGATGAAATTTGGTACGAACGAGAATATAAATTCCGCACCCCCAGCGCTTGGACGGGAAGTATTGCTTATACTATAATGAAAAGAGCTATCCTGAGTGTAGATTATACTTATAAAGCTTATGAAAACCTGAAATACACAAGTAATAATATGAAAGGCTATAACACAGCTTTCAATAATGATTTAGGTGACACTTCTACTTTGCGCATAGGAGGAGAGTTCCGTATTCCTTTCCAACTGCTCAAAGATAATCCAGCAACTACTAACTATGTAAGCCTTCGGGCAGGTTATCGTTACGAGCAAAGTCCATATCGCAAAGCTATAGCTACTGTAGGTGACCTTACAGGTTATTCGTTTGGAGCAGGAGTTACTTTAGGTGGTATTCGTTTAGATGCCTCTTATGATATTGCTAAACAAACTAACCTATACCAAATGTACGATCGTGTACTTACTGATAATGCTCAAATCAAATCTACTTATGGTAACTTCTTGTTTACCTTTACTGCACAGCTCTTTTAATTAAATAAATTAGAATTACTTTTGTATCATATTGTAGGGGCGAATTGTAATTCACCCTTCAAAAAAGAGACGGTAATAAAAAATTGCCGTCTCATTTTTAGTATAATGAAATTACACAGAAACTTAGTTGATGCCGTGATAGAGGGGCTTACCTTTATCTTCAATGAAGGGCAATATGCCGATAAAGTAGTTGAAAAACAACTCAAAAAAGATAAACGTTGGGGCGCTCGCGATAGAGCTTTCATCGCCGAAACTATTTATGACATTGTGCGTTGGAAACGCCTCTATGCCGAAATTGCCGAAGTACACGAACCCTTTACAGTGCATAATCTGCGCCGTATGTTTGCCGTGTGGGCAACCCTAAAGAGTATTACTTTGCCCGATTGGGGAAATTACTTTGAGGATACCCCTGCCCGCCGTATCAAAGGCAAGTTTGATGAGCTTTCTAAGGTGAGAAAACTCCGCGAATCAGTCCCCGATTGGTTAGATACCTTGGGAGTACAAGAGTTAGGCGAAACCCTTTGGAATAACGAACTCCACGCTCTCAATAGTTTAGCACCTGTAGTGTTGCGTGTCAATACCCTTAAAACTTCTTTAGAACGCTTGCAACAGTTTTTACAACAAGAAGGAGTAGCTACTTATCCCTTGCGTGACTATCCTAATGCGTTGCAATTAGTAGAACGCGGCAATATCTTTAAAACTCAAGCCTTTGCCGATGGTCTCTTTGAAGTGCAAGATGCTTCCTCTCAAAAAGTTGCTCCTTTTATGATGATAGATAGCAACGTGAAGCGTGTAATCGATACTTGTGCTGGGGCAGGAGGCAAAACGCTCCATATAGCCAACCTATTGCAAAATAAAGGTCAGGTGATTGCAATGGATATCTATGAGCAGAAGTTGCAAGAACTCAAACGCCGAGCACGCCGTAATGGGGCTTTCAACATAGAACCCAAACTGATAGATCCTAAACAACTCAAGCGCTTGCAAAGCACTGCCGACCGTGTGCTTATCGATGCCCCTTGTAGTGGTTTGGGAGTATTGCGCCGCAACCCCGATGCCAAATGGAAATTGCGCCCTGAGTTTTTAGACGAGATACGCACTACCCAACAAGAAATCTTGCAACAGTATAGTAAATTACTCAAGAAAGGAGGCAAACTCGTCTATGCAACTTGTTCTATATTGCCGAGTGAAAACCACCAACAAGTAGAAAAATTCTTAGCTTCGGAAGCCGGAAAAGATTTTCGTTTAGAGGCTGAAGAAGTGATATTTGCACATCAATCAGGTTACGATGGCTTCTATATGGCAAGGCTCGCTTTTTAGGTATGTTGTAGGGGCTAATGGCAATTAGCCCTACTATTATAAACCTTTTGCGTCGCTACACTTTGCCAAAGTTTTAATTGCTCGTCGTGCTACGACCTTTGGCAAAGTTGATTGCCTTGATAATCAATTACTTTTAAAGTATCACAATATATTCACAAAATAATTCACCGTAAGGTGAAAATTCGTGAGATAATATAAAGCGAAGAGTTTTATACAGTCCCAAATTCGTGTAAATTCGCTGAAATTCGTGGGAGATTAAAAATATTTTGCTGATTGTTAAGTGATTAATTATATTGAACTCACGTTAATTACTTTTGTAAATTGGGATTGTTAGCAATTACTAAGTAAGTAACTTAGAGGCTTTAAGACTTTATAAAAGCTTGTTATTGCCTATATCATTATTTTGTTGTAATTTTGCACTCTTAAATAAAACGACTGAATGAAAAAACTCATTACATTACTGCTTATTGCTTTTGCAACTATAGCAAATGCTCAAATACACAACCCTGTAAAATGGAAAACAGCGGTTGAAAAAATCAACGATAACGAATATTATTTGGTAGCAACAGCTTCCATTGAGGCAGGTTGGAAACTCTACGGACAAAACATCCCGCCTAACGGACCTGTACCTACCTCCTTTAAATATACCCAAACGCCTACTTTTGAGTTAGTAGGAAAAACAGAAGAGTCTAAACCCATAGTAAAACACGATAAGGTGTTCGATATGGAAATTGCTTATTTCTATAAACAAGCAGTTTTCAAACAACGCATCAAACTGTTAGGCGAACTTACTTCTATCAAAGCTGAAGTTGAGTTTATGAGTTGTAACGATAGCAACTGTCTGCCTCCCGATACTGTGGATTTAGAATTTTTCCTTTCAGGAACAGCTACTGCTAATCAAGGGGCAACCCCTCAGTTTACTTTTGGTAATAACACCGATGCCAATAATACAGTTCCTGCAACTACTGTAAGCCAAACAACACCAAAAGTTCCTGCTACTACCCCTATCTCACGTCAAGGTCTGTGGACAATATTCTTTATATCTTTTCTTTCGGGCTTTGCTGCCTTGCTCACTCCTTGTGTCTTCCCTATGATACCTATGACAGTGAGCTATTTTACCAAACAGAGCAAAACCAAAGCTAAAGGAATCAAAAATGCTGTAATCTATGGAATCTCTATCATTGTGATTTATGTATTATTAGGTTCGGTAGTAACAGCTATCTTTGGGGCAGATGTGCTAAACGCTTTAGCGAGTAACTCCTTGTTTAATCTTATCTTTTTCTTGATATTGGTAGTATTTGCCATTTCGTTTTTAGGTGCGTTCGAAATCACCTTGCCCAGCTCGTGGAGTACTAAGATTGATGCCCAAGCCGACCGCAGTGGTTTTATCGGAATTTTCTTTATGGCGTTGGCGTTAGCCATAGTATCTTTCTCGTGTACAGGCCCTATTGTAGGTTCGTTATTAGTACAAGCAGCTTCACAAGGGGGTATAGCTCCTATTATGGGAATGTTTGGTTTTTCATTGGCTATTGCTTTACCTTTTGCCTTGTTCGCAGCCTTCCCTGGTTGGTTGCACTCCTTGCCTAAATCAGGTGGTTGGATGAATACTGTAAAAGTAGTATTAGGTTTTTTAGAATTGGCGTTAGCATTCAAATTCCTCTCCATAGCCGATTTGGTTTGGGATTTACATTGGTTAGAACGTGAGGTGTTTATCGCTATATGGATTGCCATTTTCGGAGCTTTATCGCTCTACCTTTTTGGAAAAATACGCTTGCCTCACGACGATGCTACCGACCGTATTTCAGTAGGAAGACTATTATTGGGGTTGGTAAGTTTATCCTTTACTGTATATCTTATTCCTGGTTTATGGGGCGCCCCTTTAAGTATTATCAGCGGGTTTCCACCTCCACAATATTACAGCGAATCTCCTTACGGTGTAGGGCACAAAGGCAATACTGCTACAACAGTTACCTCTTCTGAAGAATTGCCACAAGGTGCTCACTTATTCCAACCTTATGACATTGTAACCTTTAATGATTACCAGCAAGGATTGGAATATGCCAAACAAGTAGGGAAACCTGTGTTATTAGATTTTACAGGTAAGTCGTGTGTGAACTGCCGTAAGATGGAAGATAATGTATGGGGCAAACCTGAAGTACTGAACATCTTGAAAAATAAGGTAGTACTCATCTCACTATTAGTTGATGACAAAAACGAACTGCCCGAAAATGAAGTAAAACCTTCTAAAATACGAGAAGGTAAAATGATAAAAACAATAGGGCAAAAATGGAGTGAGTTCCAAGCCTTGCGTTACCATTCTAACTCACAACCCCTATACGTGTTAATGGGGCACGACGAACAAAACTTAGTACCCCCCGTAGGTTATACCCCCGACGTAGAAAAGTTTAGCTCTTGGCTACACAGCGGAATAAGTGCCTTTGGCAAATAATATCATTCAATGAAAAACAAACTCTACATACTCCCAATTCTTATAGGTTTAAGTTTGGCATTGGGGCTTATATTAGGTCGTCAGTTAGCGAACTTCTATATTCCCAAACCGCCTCCTCCCGTGCCTATGCCTATCACCGATATAGATACGGTACCCGAAAATCCTTATAAGGTAAAACTCGGTAAACTTATAGACTATATTGAGGAAGATTATGTGGATAAGGTAAATACCGATAGTATCGTAGATCTTACGATTAATAGCATTTTGCGCAAGTTAGACCCTCATTCTACCTATATCTCTAAAAACGATATTCAAGAGGTAGCCGAAACAATGAGTGGTAAGTTCGTTGGCGTAGGCATTAGCTTCTATATGTATAATGATACAATTGCTGTAATCAAACCTGTTGAGGGGAGCGATGCAATGCACAAAGGTATCCGCTTTGGCGACCGTATCTTGATGGCTGGACGTGATACGCTGTTTAAAAAACATTTAAACACCGATAAAATCAAAAATATCCTCAAAGGTGAAATGGAATCTAAAGTCGATTTGACAATCTACCGCAAAAGCAGTGATAGTATTTTCAAATTGTCTATAGAGCGTAAGTTTATCCCTATTAGGAGTATAGATTGCTTCTACAAGGTGAATGATACATTGGGCTATATTCGTATGAATCGCTTTGCCGAAACCACTACCGATGAATTTACATCTGCTTTGAAAGCCTTAGAAAAAGAAGGTATTAACAGTTTGATTTTAGACTTGCGAAACAATTCTGGAGGCTTTCTCAATGTAGGTATACAAATTGCCGATGAGTTTCTGCATAAAAACAAGATGATTGTATTTACTAAAAACAATCGCAAAGAAATTGAAGAAACTTATGCCACCGATGGCGGTCTTTTTGAAAATAAACCTCTATTCGTCTTAGTAAACGAAAATAGTGCGTCTGCCAGTGAGATTGTAGCGGGAGCTTTGCAAGATAACGATAGGGGAGTGATTGTAGGGCGCAGAACTTTTGGTAAAGGATTGGTACAAAGCGAAATGCCCTTACCCGATGGTTCAGCAGTACGTCTCACCACTGCCCGTTACTACACCCCTACAGGGCGTTCTATCCAAAAACCTTATAACTTGCGCCACCAGCGCCGAAGTTTTGAAATAGATGAAGCTTCTATCCCCGATTCATTGAAGTTTATCACTCCTAAAGGGAAAGTGGTATATGGAGGTGGAGGAATTTACCCCGATGTGTATGTCCCTATAGATATGAAACCCGAAACTTATATGGTGAACGAGGTACTCAATTCGGGGCTTACCAATTTCTTTCTGTTTGAGTATTTAGATAAACACCCATCACAAAACAGACGACCCTCTAAAGCGTATTTCATCACCGATTATAAAATATCAAAAGAAATGCTAAAAGCCTTTGCCGCTTTCTTGAAAAATAGGCGTATCCAAATAGATTTTAATAGAAATATAGCCGATATTTCCAAATATCTCAAAGCGAGTTTAGCCGAAATTTGGTTCAACGATAATGTAGCGGGGCTCATTCGCAATCAAAATGATTTTTACATAGAAAAATGTTTGTATTACTACAAAACAAAGCATACTAACGTTACTCCTCACAAATCAAAAACAAGAAGAAGAACTGCTAATCTATAAAAGAGTTTAAAAAATATATGAGCAAGAATTTAACATCACGTAGTGAAGACTATTCTAAATGGTATAACGAATTGGTTGTAAAAGCCGATTTAGCCGAAAGTTCAGGCGTGCGTGGCTGTATGGTAATCAAACCTTATGGCTATGCTATTTGGGAAAAAATGCAAGCAGAACTCGACCGTATGTTCAAAGAAACGGGGCATACCAATGCCTATTTTCCGCTATTTGTTCCCAAAAGTTATTTTGAAGCTGAAGAAGAAAATGCTGAAGGGTTTGCTAAAGAATGTGCGGTAGTAACCCACTATCGTCTCAAAACCGACCCTAATGAAAAAGGTAAATTGATAGTAGACCCCGAAGCTAAATTAGAAGAAGAACTAATTGTACGCCCTACTTCCGAGGCAATTATCTGGAGTACTTATAAAAACTGGATTCAGTCTTACCGTGATTTGCCAATACTCATCAACCAATGGGCAAATGTAGTGCGCTGGGAGATGCGCACCCGCTTGTTTTTGCGCACTGCTGAGTTTCTATGGCAGGAGGGACACACCGCTCACGCTACCAAAGCCGAAGCTCTTGAAGAAGCTGAAAAAATGATGAATGTCTATGCTACTTTCGTAGAGAACTTTATGGCAGTGCCTGTGATAAAAGGGCTAAAAACTGAAAGTGAGCGTTTTGCAGGTGCTGATGAAACATTTTGTATAGAGGCAATGATGCAAGATGGTAAAGCCTTACAAGCAGGAACCTCACACTTCTTAGGTCAGAATTTTGCCAAAGCCTTTGAAGTGAAATATGCTACCAAAGAAGGTAAACAAGAATACGTATGGGCGACCTCTTGGGGGGTCTCAACCCGCCTAATGGGTGCTTTGATTATGACTCATAGCGACGATAATGGCTTAGTATTGCCTCCTAAATTAGCCCCTATACAAGTGGTGATTGTGCCTATCTATAAAGGTGAAGAACAATTAGAGAAAGTGCGTACACACATTCAACCTTTGGTAGAAGAACTTAAAAGACATGGTATTAGCGTAAAATTCGATGATCGTGATACTCAATCACCAGGATTTAAATTCCACGAGTACGAACTTAAAGGGGTACCCGTGCGCTTAGCTGTAGGGCAACGCGATATAGAAAATAATACTTTTGAAGTAGCCCGCCGCGATACCCTTACCAAAGAAACAGTAACAGGTGATCAAATTGTAGCACATATCCAGCAACTATTAGAGGATATACAAGCTAATATCTATAGCAAAGCATTGGAGTATCGCAACACTCATATTACTGAGGTTAATAGCTATGATGAGTTCAAGGAATTGCTTGAAACCAAAGGCGGCTTCCTCTCAGCTCACTGGGATGGTACCCCCGAAACCGAAGAACGTATCAAAGAGGAAACTAAAGCGACAATACGTTGTATTCCATTGGATGCCAAAGAAGAAGCAGGTGTGTGTATTTACTCTGGTAAACCCTCTGCTAAACGTGTACTATTTGCTAAAGCCTATTAAAAAATGTAAAAAAAAATAATTATTGTGTAATTCTAAAATGTTGTATCTCAAACATTTTATAAAAAAGGTGTAAAATTTTTTACATTTTATTTGGTAGATATAAAAATAAGATTTATCTTTGCCTTATAAATTTTAACTAAAAACATTTATACGATGAAAAAAATCATTTTATCATTAGTGGCCGTATTTGCTTTTGGCATTGCTTCAGCTCAGGACGGCGATTTTGGCTTTAAAAAAGGTAACCTTTTTTTAGAAGGTAACTTTAAGATTCATTCTACCTCTGTAGGATCAACAAAAAGTAATACACTTACATTTACTCCACAAGCAGGGTTCTTCCTATCTGATAAATTTGCTTTGGGAGCAGGACTAATCATCACAAGTGAAAAACAAAAAAGTAATGGAAGCCAAACAAGTAAGAACACCTCTTTTGGTTTTGATGTTTTTGGACGTTACTACTTCCTTGAATTAGGAAAACGTTTCAAAGTATATGGTGAAGGAGCTGCGTCTTTAACCTTCCCTAGAAGACAGGGAGCAAGTGGTGATCCCAAAAGCAAATTCACAAACTTTGGTATTGGAGTAGGAGCAGGTGTTAATTATTTCGTAACGCCTAAACTTGCTATCAACTTTGTTTTAGCTGATGTGGTATCATTCAGATCTGAAAAACCTGAGAATAGTGAAGCTTCTAATCAATTTAATGTAAACATCAATGAGTTTAACAACTTCTTTGGAAGCCACGCAGCATTTGGTTTAACTTATATACTTTTCTAAAAGTATAAGGCTTACCTTAATAAATTTTTCAAAAAACACCTCTAAATTAATACTTTTAGAGGTGTTTTTTACTTTTATAGATACAACTTTCATTTATTTTTTGTATATTTGTAGTCGGAAAAAAAGATATAATAATATGAAAGCAAAACTATTATGGCTGTTATTGGTCAATATTACTTTGGCTACAGCCCAAGTTCAAGTGATTCCCGCTCAACTATATCAAAAAGTAGTAGAGCGTGGTTATGAAACTCAAGAAGTAGTTACGCGTTTAGCGAACTACTACTACAGTACTCATAACGAGGCGCAAGCACTTAAATACTACCAAAAATTGATGAGGGGGATAGGTTATCAATTAGAACCTATAGAGCATTATCGCTATGCTGTATTGTTGCAAAAAACTAATAAAAATAGCGAAGCTAAAAAGCAAATGAATATCTTTGATGATAAAATGCAATTGCTTTTTACTAAACACCCCAATACTACCCCAAATGATTTAATGGGATTAGTTACTGATGCCGAGAAAGGAACTGTAGTAGAGGGGGCACAAATCCTCTTGATAAATGCTGATGGCGAAACTCTCACCGATACTACCGATATAAATGGATTTTTCGTCTTTTCTGTTAATAAAATATATCCTAACTTCCAAGAAGCCTATATCGAAATACAAAAACCTAACTACGAACTGATGAGTCAGCCTATTGTTTTAACTACAGCTCAACAAAAAGTATATACCTTGTTCCCTAATGTTTTTGAGGTGAACAAAGGTGATAATCTCGCAAATATATTCAATATTGATAATATTCACTTCGATTTTGGTCATACTAATATCCGTAAAGATGCCGCTGTACAATTGGCTAAAATAGTCGCTTTTTTAGAAGAAAACCCGTCCTTAAATATCATTGTAAAAGTACATACTGATAGTAGAGGAAACGATAAATACAACAGAGAACTCACTGAAACACAAGCCAAATCTATTGAACAATGGCTTATCAAACAAGGGATTGCTTCCCATCGTATCACCGCCAAAGGTTATGGGGCTACCCAGTTGGTAAATGGTTGTGAAAAAGGGGTACCTTGTACCGAAGAAGAACATCAGGCTAATAAACGTGTAGAGTTTATCGTTGATTAAAAAATACTTGTTAAATATTGATAAAAAATATTTAATGTTTTTTGTTGTTTTGTTAATGAAAAATTCCTATATTTGCACCGTATTTATTAAATGATACGAGAAAATGTGTAGGAAAATGCAAATATTTATGAACACTCTACTGCTTTTCTTTTTAATAAGCACTGTTCATAGCCAGAATATTATCAATAAACTCACTGTTAATACATCTATTCATATTGCTATGTCAAAGTTTGCCACTCCTTTAGTGGTTGAAGTAAAAATACCTAAAGGAGAGACCTCAGTGGGCTTAAAAGTTTCTTTTCCCGAAGGGATAAGCTATTCAAAAATAGAAATACCTCAACAAGAAAAAACTTCTGTCAAGATAGAAAAAACAACAACTTCTACAGCTAATCAACCTATTTTTATAATTACAGCTGCCCCCGAAAGTGTTGTGAAAATTTTAATTCATAGAAATTTTAATAAACAAGTAAAAGCCAATGTAAATTATAGTGATGTAGTAGAAGCTATACTTGGAGGTAAAACAGTAGAAAAACAAACCTCAGAATTTTACCAGCTCAAATTCCCAAAATTAACCACAGCAATAGATCCTATAGAGGTAGGCTCCAAAGGAGAAAATAGAAGAGGATTGACTGTGAAAAATTTAGGTGAGGGTTATATAAAGGAGTTTTACCTGTCTATACAATATCCCGATAACATAAAAAACAAAGCTCTTTATTACAAAAAAGGACTTAACTACCACCTGCTCACTCCTGAAACAGCAGTCCCCAAAGAATTTGCTAAAAAAGGATTGTATTTGTACAAAATAAATGTAAAACTATTGAAAAAAGAAGAGGATGCTGAACTCTCTCTTGCTCAAGAATATGAGATTGATAATTGTTTTTCACCAACCCCTATACAATATCAAGTTTATTGGGGAAGTGATTTCTCAACTGAAGGTTTCTTTCAAGTTAGTGAAATAACTAAAAAGATAGTTTCTAACTATACAGTATTAAACAAATTGTCCTACCAAAAAGGAAAAATAACAGGAAAAATAACTGATGAAGTACTATATAAAGGCAAGGCTATAATAAATACAAAAGATAAAACATTCCAAACGGGTGAAAAATCGTATTTAAAAGTGCAATTACCTAAAGGTATTACTCCTATATTTTCATTAGGAGGTGTGAAAAAAGTATTTCAGTTACCAGAAGGGGTGGTAGAACATACTTTTTTGTTACCACAAGGAAAGAAGAAAAACGATTCTTTTGATTATACCTTAAAGTTGCAAACCAATGAAAAACTATCATTTGTACCTACCTCAAAAATGGTGTATTACACCACAGAAGAAAGTGGTAATGGAGCTTGCGAGGCTGCACTCCTCTATACCTCAATCAAAAAAGAAGTAATCATTCCTATAGACGACCCCTTATTGCACCCTATACAACTAACTGTCGTCAACGATACTTTCACTCATACCACAACGACTCACACCACCGTCTTAGGTAATATCCTCACCAACGATAGTTACAACACTCAATCGATAACCACAACGAGTGTTACTATCAGCACCACCACTGCATCAGCGAAAGTGCCTTACATTGCTACTTCTACGGGTGAAGTTGTCCTACCGGCAAATACTTCTGCAGGTATTTATACGTTAACTTACAGTCTTTGTGCCAAAGTAGCTCCTTATAATT
>NZ_KB291390.1:0-1171 GCF_000318295.1 Capnocytophaga sp. oral taxon 326 str. F0382 | reverse complement strand
TCGTTCTACTTCTATCTGCATTGGAGTACCCAAGCCGTAGGAGGTAGTAAATTGAAACATTGAGCGGAAGCAGTCTAAGAAAAGCTCGGTGTCTTTTTTCTTGCTGTGAGCAATACCTATAAGGGCGGTGCTCATCACATCATAAGCATAGTATGCCATTACTTTGGTGCCGTCGGGTAGCTTAGTGTGCATTATATCGCGGTCATCAAGGGTTATTTTACTCATTGAGTAGAGCGGTGCGTGGCGGTGAACGTGAGGGCGCAACTTGTGGCTAAAATCGTACTCTCCATTGCGGGCTTTGGCTATGATAAGCTGATTTTCGGCTTTGCTAAGCCATAGTTTTACAGTGCTTTCAGAGACTTCTAACAGGTTGCCATTCTCATCGCAAAAATCGTCTACATTAAAGAGTTCGCCCGTAGCGCGGTCGAAAAGTTCTATTTCGCCGTATAGAAACTGCCTGTAAATATCGTATACCGAACTGATGTAAGGTTTATTAGGCATACAGCAGATGGATATAAAGAGGCGTTCCATTGTAGGGGTTACTATTTTGGCATTGTCGGAGCCCTCGCCCTTGTGAATAAAGGTAGCGTAACGCTCGGTAAGGAATTGGTTGTATTTGCGTTGTAGGCTTCGTGGGTTGTTAGGTAATGAGAAACTCCACTTTTCGGGGTTTAGGGCGTTCACCGCTTCGCTGATGTTTTGCCATATTTGGGTTTTGCGCTTACCAAAGGCTTTGGCAGTGAGCGGACGGCTTTTAAGTAGGGTTTCGATAGCACCCAGTATCATAGCGGAGGTGGCTTTTTCCCTCTGTTGTGGGAGGGGTAGCGATTTGCCGTTAGGTTTGCGATGCTCGGCAAAGAAGTTGATGGCCTCGGGATCTGGTACAATATACTCTTCTAATACATTGGTAACGATGTGAGCCTCTTCGGGCTTGCCGAGCATACGCACGCAAAATTCTTTTGTATTCACACCTTTCACTATGGGGAGGCTCTCGAAGGCTACCCACGCTTCATTACCTTGTCCTTTGCCTGGTTGGGTAACTTGGAGCTTACCACGAGCGCATAGCTTTTTGTAGTACTCATAAGTAACTACCTTCCAATCGCTATAGAGCAGGCGTGCGGGGATAGATAATATGTTATTTTGGAATGCGTACATAGTTTTGTTTTTTTTT
>NZ_KB291389.1:0-780 GCF_000318295.1 Capnocytophaga sp. oral taxon 326 str. F0382 | reverse complement strand
CATTAAATCTCGCAACACCTATTTTTTTATCAGGGATATATGTTTCAACAAATTTTTTAGTTTCTGGTCGATTAAAAATATCTTCAGTAGGAGTAAAAAATAGTGTACCGTTCGTGTTGTCTTTTTCTCCACGAGATAGGTAGTATAAAAATTTCTGAGTAGGATAAATAACTTTAGCAGAGATACCGCCTAAATATATATATTGTACTACTTGTAGTTTACTTAAATCTATCGTAGATTTTAAAGCAGGTAAATTTAAAAAAGAAATACTATAAGCAGAAATAGGAGCGGGGGCTTTGCTTACATCAGGAAAGATCACTTCTTCTAATTGTGAACAGTTTGCAAAACGAATAGCAGTTCCTGAAAAATTATTGTGATTAGCAACTCCTTTTTGCATTATTGCTTTTGATGCAGATAAATCTATTTTTTTTATGCTTGCATTATTCATTATTTGAATAGCAATTAAATTCTCAGCTTTTGATAAATCTATATTAGGAGTATCTACCCAAACAATACCAAAGCCACCCACCTTTTGTCCTAATTTTAAATATGGAATACTTTGTTTTTTAGTTGCACTTAGTTCTATATAAATAGTAGCTTTAAGCAATGGATTACTGATAATATATTCAATTCCTTCAAGATTATTTATCTTAGAAGTATCAATTATATTAGGATTATTTTGTGAAGCTTGTGAAATCATAAGCGCATTAACAGCCTCTTCAGAGCTTAATCTTTTTGAAAGGTCTATCTTATCACCACTAAACACACTTGCAAAATTAG
>NZ_KB291388.1:0-517 GCF_000318295.1 Capnocytophaga sp. oral taxon 326 str. F0382 | reverse complement strand
ATGTTTGTTATCGTCATATTTTAATTTTAATTTCTAAAAATCTCTTTTGTATGTACTTTTAGGGTGGGAAATATCACCGAATGCACTTCATCATCTACTATGGGGCTGAGCGTTTTATAGTGGTTGTTTTCCAATACATTTACAATTACATATTCTTCTGTGGGGTGTATCACCCAATATTCACGTACTCCTGCTTCTTCGTAGAGTTTAAACTTCTGTTTAAGTTCTTTTTTTGAATTACCTGGTGATATGATTTCTATTACCAAATCAGGGGCTCCTATACAGCCTCTGCTATCAATTTTTGTACGGTCGCATACCACACAAAGGTCGGGTTGTACTACTGTATGGATAGCATCACCTGTTTCGCCTTTTGCAGGCAAACGCACATCAAAGGGGGCTGGGTATATCTGGCATTTTTGATTTCTGAAATACAATCCTAATTCTATATTTAGATTGCTTTGTACCACCTGATGTGCAGGAGAAGGTGCTGACATCTTGAAGAGCTTTCCTTTGAGGA
>NZ_KB291387.1:57682-81163 GCF_000318295.1 Capnocytophaga sp. oral taxon 326 str. F0382 | reverse complement strand
TAGGCGTTTGATAATCAATTACTTTTAGAGTATGGTTGTGTAGGGGCGTTTTGCAAACGCCCTCACAAATATCAAATGTATGTTCTCTCATCAAAAAAAGTCGCTTTTGCGGCTTGCCCCTTCCCTTCGGGAGGGGAACGAGGTAGGCGTTTGATAATCAATTACTTTTAGAGAATGTTGTGTACGGGCGTTTTGCAAACGCCCTTATTTCGAACAGCCTCAACGGAAGTAGGCATTTTAAAACAAGTTGTTGGATTAATTTTTTTTTATTTGAAAAATAAGTTGTACCTTTGTAGCATAATTTTAAAAACTTAATAACAATGAACGCAAAACAATTTGAACAAATGAAAAATAGCAAGGGTTTTATTGCAGCTCTTGACCAAAGTGGTGGTAGTACCCCTAAAGCCCTTAAACTCTATGGCGTAACTGAAGACCAATACAGCAACGAGGAACAAATGTTCGACCTCATTCACCAAATGAGAACACGAATTATCAAAAGCCCCGCCTTTTCTCACAAAAAAATTATAGGCGCTATCTTGTTTGAGCAAACTATGGATAGACAAATCGATGGTAAATACACCGCCGACTATCTTTGGGACGAAAAACAAGTCGTTCCTTTCCTAAAAGTAGACAAAGGATTGGAACCCCTCGATAACGACGGCGTTCAACTGATGAAACCTATCACAGGACTCGCCGAACTATTAACCCGCGCTAACGAACGCCATATCTTTGGAACTAAAATGCGATCAGTGATTAAAAAAGCTTCTTCCGAAGGTATCGCACGAGTGGTTGACCAACAATTCGAGGTCGCTAAGCAAATAATAGCCGCTGGTTTGGTGCCTATCATAGAACCCGAAGTAGATATCAACATCCCCGATAAATCTCCCGCCGAGGCTATCTTGCGCGACGAAATTAGAAAACATTTAGATACCCTCCCCGCCACTGCCAATGTGATGCTCAAACTCTCTTTGCCTACCATCAACAATTTGTACAAAGAGTTTACTCACCACCCCCGTGTAGTGCGCGTAGTAGCTCTTTCAGGAGGTTATCCACGTGAAAAAGCCAATGCCATCCTCGCCGAAAACAAAGGGGTAATTGCAAGTTTCTCTCGCGCCCTTACCGAGGGGCTCTCAGCAACTCAAACCGATGAGCAGTTCAACAACACCTTAGCTCACACCGTCGAAGGAATTTACGAAGCCTCTGTGAAATAATATCAAAACTAAAATAGTAACGCGAATGAAAGAAGCATTAGAACACGACCTCATCACTTTAGCTACCGAAATCCTCGCTAACGAAGGTGAGTGGAACCTCGCTCAACTAAACAAACAAGCTCACAAAATTACCGAGAAAATCGCTATTCTCACTTTTGTGGAAAAATACTATCAAACACTTGGAGCTTCAGAAGACCGTATGCACCGCACTATGCGAAAAGTATCCGATTTTATCGATGAAAATCAAGAAGAAGATATCTTTGATATACAAGTAGAAGCTTCCGAAGTGCACCCTCTCACTGCCCCTGAAACAGCCGCTAAAGAAACTCCTAAAAAAGAACCCGCTTCTCAACCTGCCTTTGTGGCAATGGAGCCTGCCCCTATCACAAAAGAGGAAAAAACAGCTCCTGTCGAGAAACCTATTGTTAAACGCATTTTGCAAGAGGAATCCTATTCAGAACCTAATTGGGCAAAGCCAACAAGTCGATTACAAACTGCAACAGCCGATCAATCAATTGAAAAACCTCAACCAATTGAAAAACCAAAACCTGTCGAAACTGCTACGGTAGCATTTGAAATCGAGCAACCCGCCATCGAACAATCTGAACAGTTTATCCAGCAACCTCAGTATACCGATGAGCAACGCCTCCTCAAGCAAACTCCTTCCTTAGAAGAGTTCATCTCTCAAAGCAAAAACACTGTTTTCGATAAAAAAGATACTACCGATGATGTGAAACCCACACAATCACTCAATGATAAGTTTGGAAAAACTCTCCAAATAGGTTTGAATGATAAGTTAGCCTTTGTGCAAAGACTCTTCTTCGGTAGTGAAAGTGAGTATAATAAGGTAGTAAAACACTTGGGCGAATTAAACTCTATGCAAGACGCCGTTCTCTATATCGAGCAACAAGTAAAACCTACTTACAACTATTGGAAAGGCAAAGAAGAATACGAACAACGCTTCCTCGACCTCGTTCTTAAACGTTTTGAAGTCTAATGAGCAAACTCTATTTGATTCCTACCCCTATTGGAAATTTAGAGGATATAACACTGCGTGCCCTCAATTTACTCAAAGAAGTAGATATTATCTTAGCCGAAGATACTCGCACCAGTAGCAAGCTCCTCAAACACTACAATATTTGCACCCCTATGCAAAGCTACCACCTGTTCAACGAACATAAGGTGGTAGATAGTTGGGTGCAGCGTATCAAAGGAGGAACAACTGTCGCCCTCATTACCGATGCCGGTACCCCTGCCATTTCCGACCCTGGATTTCTGCTCTCTCGCGCTTGTATTGCTGAGGGAGTGGATGTAGAATGCTTGCCAGGTGCTACAGCTTTTGTCCCCGCCTTAGTAAATAGTGGATTGCCCAACGACCGCTTTGTGTTTGAAGGTTTCCTACCCGATAAAAAAGGTCGCCAAACTCGACTCTCACAGCTCGCCACCGAAACCAAAACAATGATTTTCTACGTTTCCCCTCACAAACTCCTCAAAACCCTCACCGATTTTATCGCTACTTTCGGTGCCAACCGCCCCGCAAGTCTATCGCGTGAACTCACCAAAGTCCACGAGGAAACCAAACGCGGAACCCTCCAAGAATTGTTGGATTTTTATAAAGATAAAAACGTAAAAGGTGAAATAGTGATGATTGTTTCAGCTAACAAGTAACAGTGTCGCTTTTGCATGAGTTCGATATAAAAGAACATTGATTTACAGCTTTGTAACATAATATATTCACAATTTTAGATATGTAGAAGATAAAAATCCAAAAATATGGATTAACTTTCATTCGTTTTTTAATAGAGGAATTGAAACGAGAAAAACACATTGTAGTTGTTTTATTAGATATTATTCAAAAAAATGCTTTTATTATCTATAGAAACCTCAGGGCTCAACTGTTCTGTAGCCTTGTCAAAGGATAATCATATTCTCGCTGAAAAGTCCGAGAATACGGGTAAATTCACTCACTCTGAGAATCTACACCTCTTTATAGAAGCCGTGATGCAACAAGCCTCATTGCCCCTCACCGCCTTAGATGCAATAGCGGTAAGTGCTGGAGCAGGTTCATATACCGGTTTACGCATAGGGATTGCTACTGCTAAAGGTCTCTGTTTTGCCTTAGAGAAACCCCTTATAGCAATTCCTACCCTCCAGATTCTCGCTCATCAAGCCCAAGCCGATTGCATTATCGCAATGCTCGATGCCCGCCGTATGGAAGTGTATAGTGCAGTCTTTAATAGCCAATATGAGTTCGTAACCCCCACCGAAGCCAAAATCCTCGATGAACATAGTTATCAAGAAGAATTAAATAAAGGAAAAGTAACTTTCTTAGGTGATGGAAGTAATAAATTCGCTGCTATTTGTAAACATCCCAATGCCGTTTTTATTCCCAATGCTTTTCCTCAAGCCAAAGATATGCTCCCTTTTGCTATCGCAAAATACAACGCTCAAGACTTTGAAGATATTGCTTACTTCGAACCTACCTACTTAAAATAGACGTTTTTTGTTAAAATTGTTAATTATCATAGCTACAAATTTGCTAATTGGCAAATTATTTATACTTTTGTGCCTTAAATGAAAGTAATTACACTCATCAAAGCAGCGCGACTCCGCACTTTGCCCCTTTCAGTAGCAGGAATTATCACAGGGAGTGCGTTAGCTTATCGCTATGACCCTTCGGCGTTTAGCTGGCAAATATTCGCTTGGGCATTGCTTACAACTATACTGTTTCAAGTGCTTTCTAATTTTGCTAATGACTATGGCGATGGTGTGAAAGGCACTGATAATGAACATCGTTTAGGGCCTCAGCGCGCTTTACAAAGCGGAGCTATAAGTCGCTTGCAACTCAAACGCGTTATACTCATTACCGCAGGACTCTCTATACTCTCAGCATTAATACTTATCTACTTAGCTTTTGGTTGGGAAAACCTGCTTTATATAGTGATATTCTTTGTGTTAGGATTATTGTGTGTAGTAGCAGCTATCAAATACACAGTAGGAAGTTCAGCTTATGGCTATCGCGGTTTAGGCGACCTCTTTGTGTTCGTATTCTTTGGATTGGTGAGCGTGGTAGGCAGTGAGTTTCTCTACTCACAAACCCTCCAATGGATTACTTTCCTGCCTGCTATCTCTATAGGATTACTAAGTGTAGCAGTGTTGAACCTCAACAATATGCGTGACTACGAGAACGACCAGCGTTCAGGCAAACACACTTTAGTAGTGAAGATGGGAATTTCGCTTGCTAAGTACTATCATTACTATTTAGTGGTGTTGGCAATGCTTGCCCTACTCAGTTTTTCAGTACTGCGCCTCCAAATGCGTTGGGAATTGCTCTATCTGTTAGCTTTCTTTCCTTTGGTAGTACATTTGCTTTCAGTAAAGCGCAACAACGATCTTAAGCTTTTGGACAAAGAATTAAAAGTAGTCGCTCTGAGCACCTTTTTGCTCTCAGTACTCTTTTTTATAGGAATATATATCAGTAAATAAAATACTCATACTTAAAGAATTATCTAATTACTATGGAAATTACTTTTTACGGACACGCCAGCATAGGGATAAAAATAGGTGAAACTCACTTACTCGTCGATCCTTTTATCTCCGAAAACCCTTTAGCGAGTGATATCGATATCAATCAAATAAAAGCCGATTATATCCTCATCACTACGGCTGGGCAAGATCATACTTGGGATGTAGAGAAGATTGCCAAGCGCACTAAAGCTCAAATCATCTCTAATTTCGAGATTGCTCGCTATTTTTTCAACCTTGGTATTGAGAACAGCCACCCTATGGATTTAGGTGGAACTTTCAATTTCCCTTTTGGTTCTGTGAAAATGGTATCGGCGTTGCACTCTTCTACCTTTGAAAATGGTAGTGATGGAGGTGCTGCTTGCGGATTTGTGATCAAAACTCCCGATAAAACAATTTACATTGCGGGCAGTACCGCCTTGCATTTCGATATGCAACTTATTCCAGTGCGTTACAAGCTTGATTTAGCTGTATTACCTGTAGGTGGTAACTTCACTATGGACGTAGAAGATGCTATTATGGCTTCCGATTTCGTAAAGTGTAATAAAATATTAGGATATCACTACAATACAATGTCGCATATCAAAATAGATAAAGATGCCGCCGTGCGTAGCTTCAAAGCCAAAGGCAAAGAACTCATACTTTTAGGCGTAGGACAAATTGTAGTAGTATAATTTACTTAGTGTACTAACCCTCTAAAAACGCCAAAGGTCATAGCATAACACTATGACCTTTGGCAAAGTTTTTTATAGTTCATTGTTAATTGAAAATTATTTATTACTTTTGCCATAACTTTATAACCACTCAAATGAGAATTATAGCTAAAAAAACCATTGTTGAATTTTACACACAACATTCCGAAGCTAAATTTCCTTTGGAAGATTGGTATAGAAAAACTATTGTTGCCGAATGGTCTTGTTTTGCAGATATTAAAAAAGACTTCAATAGTGTAGATGCTGTAGGAAATGGTAGATTTGTTTTCAATATCAAAGGCAACCACTTTAGAATAGTAGTACATATACTATTTGTACCTAAAATAATATATATCCGTTTTATCGGTACTCATAAAGAATATGATAGAATTGAAAATATAGATAAAATATAACATTATGATAAAAAATGAAATGCAATACAACGCTATAATGAAACGCATAGGTGAGCTTTTGCAAATAGTAGATGATAATACTCACGAAAGTAACCCTGATTATATAGAATTAATGATTCTTACAGATCTTGTAGAAGCCTATGAAGATATGTATTACCCTATAGAAAATACACTATCAAGTCAGTCATTACCTGTCTCCTAACTCCGAATCTCTAAAAACGCGAAAGGTCATAGCATAACACTATGACCTTTCGCGTTTTTCTTACTTCTTAACTCTTATCTAATAAGTAAATTCCTTGCTTCCTACTATCACTCCATCTCTCTTTACAACTGCTTTCTGTGGGTATTCATTTTTGAAATACTCGTAAGTGGTCTCTTCCACGTAATCTTGTCCCGAAATATTAGGGTATTTCACTGTTTTCTTAGTGATATTGTTACGACTATAACCTTCTTGTAAGAAAAACTCTGGGTGGGTCATTCTATACGAAAAAAGTAAGTAACGAGGGTTAGTCTTGTTGTCGTAAGTGTAAGTAGTAATTGAAGTCTTACCATTTTCAGTACGTGTGTGCTCTTTCACGGTTTCGTTGTAGTTGAGCACATACTTATCGGTAGCAACTACAGTAGTTTTAGGTCTATACCCTACCGTTTCTGTACGAACAGAAGTTTCTGTATTCACTTCATTAAGACCAAACTTGTAGGTAATGATTGTATAAACTGTAGTTTCAGATGATGTCTTTTTAGTTTTAACATACTCCGAAAGCAGACGACCATCGTATTTATACTCCTCTATGATAGGATATGCCTTACCTACTTCAGTAGTTGTTTTTTTCTTGATACTTCCCCTTTGAGTATACTCGTTGTACACAGTTTCGCTCTTTTGTATACCGCTTTCTTTGTATACAGTTTTAGTAGGGAAAGACCCATCGTATGAGTTTTCAAACTCCGAAGTAGGGATTTTACTCGTTGCAACTGTATCAACAGTCATTTTCTCTAATAAGCCTATACCAGTGTTGCGATATTTATACTCGCTGGTAATGCTCATTGTGTGGGTGCCTTGCACAGGTAAGATGGTTTCTACAATCTTATCTGCCAAATAAATAGGGTCTTTTTCTGGTTGATAGTCATCTTTGTCATTACAAGCGACTAATAGCCCTACTGCCAAAAGTAATAAACTCACTCGTCTCATTGTATATACTATTTAATTGATTTTCTTTTAGAAAGAATATAGGTCTATATTAAAATAAATTATCTTATAAGTACTTGTTTTTTGAAGATTGTCCCTCTTCGAAGGGACGGAGGCTATACTATAAAAGCCGCAAAAATCTTGCCATATTCACATTATTTATTACTTTTGCAAATTAGAAATTCGTATTTTAGCTATGAAACATCGTTTACCCATACTTCTCTCTCTCCTTATCGCCCTCACCCTTTGGCAATGCGCCCGCCGCGGCTCTCCCACTGGTGGTCCTAAAGATGTTACCCCGCCCGTGCTCTTGCAATCTGTGCCCAAATCGGGGGCTATGAAGTTCCACGGCAAGAAAATACGCTTGCAGTTCGATGAGTTTGTGGTAACTAAAGACGTCCGTAAGCAGCTCATCATCTCTCCTCCTATGAAAACTTTTCCTATCATTTCGCCTACTTCGGCTTCTAAATGGTTGGAAATTAATATCGTCGATACTCTTAAACCTAATACTACCTACGTGCTAAACTTCGGTAATAGCATTCAGGATTATAACGAGGGCAACCCGATTTCCGATTTCAAATATGTGTTTTCTACCGGTAGCACTCTCGATTCACTGTGGTATGAGGGCGACATCGCCGATGCAATCGCTCCTAAACCCGATAATTTCGTGACTGTGATGCTCTATCCTTACAACGAGCAGTATAACGACTCATTGGTGTATAAAACGCAACCTACTTATGTAACCAATACCCTCGACAGCCTCGATAGTTTTGTGCTCGAATACCTCAAAGAAGGCAAATACAAACTCATCGCCCTCAAAGAAAAAAGCCCTAATTATATCTTCAATCCTAAGGACGACAAAATTGCTTTTATGGATGAACCTATCACCGTTGCCGATTTGAAAGGCAGTCCACAAGGTTTTTACCCTAAATTGCGCTTGTTCAAAGAAGTGCCTCCTTACAAGGCGCATCGCCCTACACAAGCTGCTGGCAACCGCGTGCAATTTGGCTTTGAAGGCAAAACCGATAGCGTACAAATCAAGCCTATCTCGCCCGTAACTCCCGATTTTAAATATACTATCTCCAAAGACCCTAAGAAAGATACACTCAACTTTTGGTATACCCCTAAACAAAAAGATTCTTTGGTATTTACTATTACCAAAAAACAGAAAACCGATACGTTTAAAGTCCGTTTAAAGGAGATGAAAAACGATAGCTTGCAAATAGAAAACCTCTTTTCGGGCGACTTGCCTATGTACAAGGACTTTGGCTTCAAGAGCAATATCCCTATCGTAAAAACTGACCCCTCTAAACTGAAAGTTTTCGCTGGCAAAGACTCTACAGCGGTGGCTATTCCGTTCAAAACGCGCTTAGACCCCAATAATTTAGAGTACTATCTCTTATTCGATAAGAAAAACGACGAGACCTACCGCATTGAAGCCCTCCCTAATGCCCTCACCGATTTTTTCGGACATACGAACGATACCCTAAAAGTAACCGTGCGCACTAAAAAACTCGAAGAGGTAGCTATCCTAAAAATGCACCTCAACGTTGCCGAAAATACACTGCAATATCCAGTTATACTGCAACTTACCAATGAGAAGGCAACGGAAGTGCTCCGCGAAATTTATATCGAAAAACCTTTGCCCGAATATCTGTTCGAGAATGTAACACCTGGTAAATTCCGCTTGCGACTCATTGAAGATAAAAACAAAAATCACCAATGGGATACCGGTAGTTTCTTAGAACATCGGCAACCCGAGCGGGTGTGGTATATGCCTAAAGAAATAGAACTCCGCGCCAATTGGGAAGTTGAAGAAAATTGGCAAATCACTAACCCCCTAACCCCTAACCCCTAACCCCTGTCACCTAAAATGAAAAAACGCCTTTTCCTCCTCGATGCTTATGCCCTTATTTTTAGGGGCTACTACGCCTTTATCAAGAACCCGCGCATCAATTCCAAAGGATTGAACACTTCGGCGATTCTCGGCTTTATGAACTCCCTTTTCGAGGTGATTAAAAAAGAAAAACCCGACCATCTCGCTGTCGCTTTCGACAAAGGAGGGAGCGTAGCACGCACCGAACTCTTTACCGACTATAAAGCCAATCGCGAGGAAACCCCCGAAGCGATTCGTTTGGCTATCCCCTATATCCACGAAATACTCAAGGCTTTGCACATCCCTATCATCGAAAAAGAGGGCTATGAAGCCGATGATATCATCGGAACGCTCTCTAAACAAGCCGAAGCTCAAGATTACCAAGTGTTTATGGTAACCCCCGACAAAGACTATGCGCAGCTGGTGAGCGACAATATCTTTATGTACCGACCTGCGCGCTCGGGCAATGATATCGAAATTTGGGGAGTGAAAGAGGTGCAAGAGAAATTTGAAGTGCAAAACCCTTTGCAGATGATTGATTTCCTCGGTATGATGGGCGATGCTGTCGATAATATCCCTGGGCTGCCTGGGGTAGGCGAGAAGACCGCCAAAAAGCTACTCGCCGATTTTGGCTCTATGGAAAATCTCCTCGCTAATACTGATAAACTAAAAGGCAAACTCCGTGAAAATATAGAAAATAACAAGGAAAAAGGCTTACTCTCCAAACAATTGGCAACCATTATGCTCGATGTGCCGGTAACTTTTGATGAAGCCGATTTTGCAATGTCTCAACCCGATTTTGAAGCGGTGGGCAAGATTTTCGATGAGTTAGAGTTCCGTCAGTTGCTACAAAATTTCCTAAAAACCTACCAACCAGAAGCTGTGGTACAAACTCCCCCTAAGGCTGCTTCAGGTCAGCTGGATTTATTCTCGCAAGGCGACCTCTTTGCGCAACCGCAATTGGTGAGCGATAAGAAAAACAGCAGCAATACTCCTCATTTCTACCAATTAGCCGATACCCCAATGGCACAACAACTCTTGTTGCAAAGCCTATTGCAACAAACTGAAGTGTGTTTTGATACCGAAACTACTAATATAAACGCTCTCGAAGCTGAATTAGTGGGTATTTCCTTCTGCTGGGCAGCTCATAAAGGTCATTATTTGCCATTTCCTAAAGAAAAAGAAGCAGCTACTAAGCTCATAGAGCAATTCCGTCCGTTTTTTGAGAATGAACAGATAGCTAAAGTAGGTCAGAATTTGAAATACGACCTCAAAGTGTTGCAAAACTATGGAATTGAGGTACAGGGCGCTCTCTTCGATACGATGATAGCTCATTACTTGCTAAATCCCGATATGCGCCACAATATGGATATCCTCAGCGAAACCTATCTGAACTATACGCCTATTGCTATCGAGAGCCTTATTGGCAAAGGGAAAGCCCAACGCTCTATGCGTACCGTGCCTATCGATGAGGTAAAGGAATACGCTGTGGAAGATGCCGATGTTACTTGGCAACTCAAAAATGTGTTCCAAAGCCAAATGCCCCAAGTAAATGCCCAAAAAATCTATACTGATTTAGAGGCACCTCTTATCAAAGTGTTGGCAGCTATGGAACGCGAAGGGGTAAACCTCGATGTGGATTTTTTAAAAGAATACGCTAAAACCTTAGATGTCGATATTGCCCAACTCGAAACAGCCATAGCCGAGCAGGCTGGCGAGACTTTCAATTTGGCATCACCTAAACAACTCGGCGACATTCTCTTTGAAAAACTGAAGATTGACAGCAAACCCAAAAAAACGAAAACCGGTCAGTATGCTACTTCCGAAGAAGTCTTAGCGCCTTTTGCAGCCAAACATAAAATCGTAGCCGATATATTGGAGTGGCGACAAGTGCAGAAACTCAAATCTACTTATGTAGATGCCTTGCCTTTAGAGGTAAATAAAAGTACGGGTCGTGTGCATACTACTTATATGCAAACAGTAGCGGCTACAGGTCGACTCAGCAGCAACAACCCTAACTTGCAGAATATCCCTATCCGCACCCCTCGTGGGCAGCAGGTGCGCAAGGCGTTCATCGCTCGCAATCCCGATTATGTGCTCCTCTCTGCCGACTATTCGCAAATAGAACTCCGCATCATCGCTGCCCTCAGCGAAGAACACAATATGATTGAGTCCTTCCTCCGCAATGAGGATATTCACCGTTCTACAGCGGCAAAGGTGTTCCACGTGCCTTTAGAAGAGGTAACCCGCGAGCAACGTAGCCACGCCAAAACAGTGAATTTTGGGATTATTTATGGCGTATCGGCATTTGGGCTATCTGCACAAACCGACCTCTCTCGCTCCGAAAGCAAAGAACTGATAGACACTTATTACGCTACCTATCCTAACCTGCGCAACTATATCAATAAACAAATAGAGTTTGCCCGACAACATGGCTATGTAGAAACCATTTTAGGCAGACGCCGTTATCTGCCCGATATTCATTCACATAACCAAGTAGTGCGTGGAGGCGCCGAGCGCAACGCCGTGAATGCCCCTATACAAGGCTCAGCAGCCGATATTATCAAAATCGCAATGATACGCATACACAACCAGTTGCAAGCCCAAAAACCTCCAAACTCGTATGCTCCTCCAAGTACACGACGAGTTGGTGTTCGATGTGCCTAAAACCGAATTAGAACTCGTAAAACCCCTTGTCAAAGAAGCTATGGAAAACGCCTTTACCCTTGCCGTTCCCCTCGTCGCCGATTTAGGTGTAGGTAACAACTGGCTCGACGCGCATTAATTGTGTCGCCGCCGGCGACACAATTTCAAAAATATTAAAAATATGTCTAAAAAGAATCAATCAAACCGATTAACTACCCAGCATACAGCATCAAAAGGAGTAGTAGCTATATTTGGAGAAAAAGCTAAATTGCACAATATAGCAGTAAGTCAGATTTCTCAACTTGTAATGGAACAACTTCAAAAGGATTTTCCGTTACTCTCTTTTCGATATAGAACAAGTGTAAAAAAAGAAGAGATAAACGAGGCTTTAAGAAAAATAGATATAGCTTTAGGGCAAACACTCTTTGTGCCCAATGCAAGTATCATTCCCGATGGTGGGTTGATAGAAGTAAAAGATGATAAAGAAAATTGGAGAATTATCTTAGTATCAGAAGCTAAACATCAGGGTAAAGATATAGAAAATATTAAAGCAGGAAAATTAGTAGGTATAAAAAGTAATCAGGATTTAATGGTAGGTGGAAATGCTATAGAGAGAGCTCACAAAAATATAGCTGAAATGGCTAATTTGATGTTGTCGGAGTCTCATTTTCCTTATGTACTATTCTTAGAAGGTTCTAATTTTTTAACTGAAACTATTGAAGTAATGCGCCCTGACGGACGAATAGTAACTCTTGATTACAATTCAGGTATACTCAACAGATTAGATAAACTCACAGCAGCTAATTATGGAATGCCTATCAACACCAATCTTTGTGAAAATAAATTTGTAACACATAACGATAAAACGATTATGTTACAAGCTGCGTCCATCTACACACGTGGAAATGGCGAAAAGTGGGATGCTCAATCAATATTTGATGTGATGCTTGAAATCTCTAAGACTTCTCTAAAAGTATTAGGGAGTGAATTGTTTAATCAATTAACGCAAAAGTAAAATGGCACGAAAAGCGACAAATAACTTGCTACAAAAGGCTAAAAAATCTAAAAATGACGAGTTTTATACCCAATTTTCAGATATTGAAAAAGAGTTACAATATTATAAAAGTCATTTTGAGAATAAAATAGTGTATTGCAATTGTGATGATCCACATACAAGTAACTTTTTTAAGTATTTTGTTTCAAATTTTAAAGAGTTAAGGCTTAAAAAGGTAATAGCAGCTTGTTATGCTGAAAAAGGTTTTTTTGCTGAATATGTAGGAGAAAAAATAGCTGTTTCTTACTTTAAAGGAGATGGTGATTTTCGCAGTGCCGAAAGTATTGCATTGCTCAAACAATCGGATATAGTAGTAACCAATCCACCGTTTTCCTTGTTTCGTGAATATGTAGCTCAATTAGTAGAATATCAAAAACAATTTCTAATCATAGGCAATATTAATGCGATTACTTATAAAGAAATTTTTAAACTGATACAAGAAAATAAGGCTTGGTTAGGTATTCATTTAGGTAGAGGTATTTCAGGGTTTATCGTTCCTCAACACTATGAACTCTATGGAACAGAAGCTCGAATAGACGCTTCAGGTAATAGAATAGTATCCCCTAACAATTGTTTATGGCTTACTAATTTAGATAATTTCAAACGTCACGAGGATATAGTGCTCACTAAAAACTATTTTGGCAATGAAAACAATTATCCTCAATACGATAATTACAATGGTATTCATATCGATAAAACTGAAAATATACCATCAGATTACACGGGCTATATGGGAGTACCAATAACTTTTCTACACAAATTCAATCCTAATCAGTTTGAGATTGTGAAATTTAGAAAAGGAGATAATGAAAAGGATTTGTCAATAAACGGTAAATACCCTTATTTTAGAATATTAGTAAGGAATAAACGTTATTCCCTTGTTAATTGTTAATTCTCAATTCTTAATTTATGTACAAAACCCTTCCTAAAAAACGCTATCAAAAAACCTTGAGTATTCTCAAACGATATGCTCCTCAGGGGAGTACAATCCTCGATATAGGGGTAGAAAATCCTTTTTCAATAATTATGAAAGAGGAAGGTTATACGGTGCTTAATACTACCGGTCAGGATTTAGATTTCGAGGCAAATACCCTTCAAGATTTTCAATCCAATTTCACTACCGCTTTAGAGATTTTAGAACATTTGGTAAACCCTTTGGCTGTACTGCAAAATGTCCCTACAAATAAAATATTGATTACAGTGCCTTTGCGACTTTGGTTTGCCAAAGCTTACCGCAATACTGCCGACCCCCGCGACTGTCATTACCACGAGTTTGAAGATTGGCAATTAGATATGCTGTTAGAAAAAGCAGGATTTCGGATTGTATATAGAGAGAAATGGACGCACCCCGTGAAGAAGTTAGGCTTGCGTCCGCTGTTGCGATATTTTACTAATAGATATTATGCCGTAGTAGCCGAGAGAATTAACAAATTAGAAAATTAGCAGATTAGCAAATTATAAAATGACGAAAAAAACCTCAATAGTAAGTATTATCCCGCTACTCATATTCGTAGCTATATTTTTGGGCAGTGGTATTTATTTTGATAATTTCTATTCATTGCCAGCGCCTATTATTGCGCTTTTTGCAGTGGTAGTAGCTTTGCTTATCTACCGCGCACCTCTCAACCAAAAGATAGCTCTTTTCTTCAGAGGGGCAGGCAATAGCAATGTGTTGCAGATGTGTGTAATAGCTCTTTTGGCAGGTGCTTTTGCTTCGGTAGCCAAAGCCTCTGGCAGTATCGATAGCATTGTAAATATGGGGATGTACTACATTTCACCCGAATACTTTCCCGTAGGTATTTTTGTAATTGCCTCTTTCCTCTCGTTTGCAACAGGCACCTCAGTAGGTACCATTATGACCCTCTCGCCTATTGTCTTCAATTTAGCTTTTGAAAGTCATTCCGATACCGCCCTTATAGGGGCTGCTTTGCTTTGTGGTGCGATGTTTGGCGACAATCTGTCCCTCATTTCCGATACTACTATCGCCGCCACCCAGTCGTTAGGTTGCAAGATGAGTGATAAGATGAAAACCAATGCTCAAATAGCACTCCCTGTTGCGCTGCTATCGGCGGTGATTCTCTTCTTTATAGGCAACCCAGGTGCTACCACCTTCACTCATAGCGAAGCCTATCACACCTTCAATCCCTTGCTCATTTTGCCTTATGTAGCAGTAGTGGTCATTTCGCTTTTTGGAGTAAATGTGTTCGTATCACTGTTCTTGGGAGTTGTTTTCTCAGGTGTTATGGGATTCTCCTACAACAAGTTCTCTTTCTTAGAATTTACCCAACACACTTACAAAGGCTTTATGGATATGGCTGATATCTTCTTCCTCTACTTCATCATCGGTGGATTAGCCTTTTTAGTAGAGCGTTTTGGCGGCATTCAGTTTCTGATGAACCTCGTTGCCAAACGTATCAAGAGTGGAGCTTCAGCCTTGCTGGGAATGGGCTTTTTAGTAACTGTTGCCGATGTGTGTGTAGCGAATAACACGGTGGCAATTCTCATCGTTTCTAAAATAAGTAAGCGCATAGCCGAGCAATTCCAAATACCCCTCCGCAATGCGGCTTCAGTATTAGATATCTTCTCGTGTTATGCGCAAGGTCTCATTCCTTATGGAGCACAAGTAATCGCCCTATACCAATTTGCCCATACGATGGACTATTTATCTTTGGTAGGGTACTCAGTCTATCTTCACCTTTTACTTATAGCTACTTTAGTGTATATAAAAGTAAGAGGAAAAGTTTAATAACTACAATGTTGCTAAAGAAAGAGAGGTGTTTTCAGGGGCTTCCCATTGAGGTTTCTGTATTGCTTCAATGTTTGAGGTATCGTAACCCGCAAACGCTTTAAGGTAGTGTTGCAAGGTAACGCCATTGCCATCGGCAAAGTTATATCCCCCTTGATGTTTGAAGAATTTCTTCACTGAACTCTCACCAGCCAAGTGAGCGGCTGCCAATATCCCCGATTCAGTAATGTGAATCCCGTTGATAGTTTTGCCTACATATTTTTTAATTTCTTTGCGCAAAAACCATTTGGTACGCTGTAAGCTCAACACAAACACTTGTTCTTGTTGTTCAGGAGAGTTCAAAAATTGTTGGGTATCAGTTACGCCATAGAAGTGAAGGGCGCGTTTCCCAAATTGATATTTCCCCATATAGCCAAAACGGTTTACAATAGTGTAGTTACCGCGTGATTCGCGATAGGCTAAAGCTTCTTTAAATCCAATAAATGTTTTTCCTGTGTGGAGAGTAAAAGAAGTGGGAAGTAGTGTGCTATTCGCAGTTGCTTCTGCTGGCATAGCGGTGGCCATTTGAGGTACATCAACTACAAAAGTAGGTGGAATTGTGATTACTTTTGTCTCTTCATCTTTGATCGTAAAACCTAAAAAGGCAAAGACCATTACTGCAAAAAAATACCTCTTTTTAACTAATTTCATAAATTTTGTTTTCTTTAAGACTGACGGTTTTCTACAAGAGAAAAGCCTGCTTAAAATTATTTCGGCGGCAAAATTACAAAAATTATGCCAAGTACCAAAATTTAGAGTTCGTTTTTTTTATTTTCCCCGTCCCAAAACCAATTTGCTAATTTCCTCATTTGCTCATTTGCTAATTTTCTCTATCTTTGCACCGTGTAACATCAGCTTGAAGTTTCGGCTTCTGCTTAAAAACTTAATTTACAATGAAAAAGATATACGCTTTATGTGTTCTTTTTCTTGCTTTAGCGTGCAAGAAAGACAACGATGAAACCCCTTTGTTAAGTAGTGAAAAAAATATTCTTTCATTTACCTTTATTGTAGAAGGTACTACTTATACTAGTACAATTAGCAATACCGCCATTACTGCCCAATTACCCGAAGATACCAATCTTACCACTCTTACCCCTACCATCACCTTCTCTAAAGGGGCTACTGTAACTCCTAATAGCGGTGTAGCTCAAGATTTCTCTAAAGAAGTAAGCTATACCGTAACTGCCGAAGATAAAAGCACTAAAATCTACAAAGTGCTCATAACTACCGAAAAAACACCACAGCCTAATGAGCCTATACAAATTGGCCACGTCCCTAATGAATATACTACAAATAAAGCAGGAGGCGAGGTAGTTTATTTTGATGTCAATACCTTACCCGTTAAAAAAGAACAGATAAAAGTAGAACTCGTTAAACGCCGCCCTCCATTTGATACTTATTCCCTTAAAGTACAGAAAATCGATAAAAAAGAAAGACGTGTATATGTAGTATTACCTCCCACTTATAAAAATGGCGAATACTACTTCAAGGCAACTTTTGATAAAGAAGAAGTAGAAAGTGGCGTTTTTACCTTAGATAGCGGTGAGATAGTACTAAATGTGTTAGATGTTATTATGTTCGAACCTGTTACTTCCTTAGCAACTACCGAATTGCAAACCTTTAAAACAGTGGTATATGCTAATACTGAAGCCTTGAAAAAATATACTTATTATCTGAGAAAAGGCACCCACGACTACCAACTTACAGTGAGTGACATCTCCAATTATAACATTCAATTTAAGATGTTCAATACACCTGCAGGAGCTTTTAGCGGAGGTAACGACTTTAAGTTTGTAGTAAAAGGTGGCACTAAAGAACAAGTACTTCCTTTTGTGAATAGTGAAAAGCAACCTATAACAATAGAACCCGTTCACACACCTGTAATCAAAACACTTTCTAAAACAACACTCAAAGCAGATGATGAACTAACAGTTACAGGAGAGTATTTTGCTTATACCGGTATGAACTTTGATAGAAATTATAGATTTTGTACTTTGCTTTTGATGCAAGGTAATGAAGTGAAAGCAACACTTTATCCTTCGTACAAAACACCTACTGAGGCTACTTTTAAAATAGGAAACGAGGTTCCTGCTGGCAAATACAAGGTTGTGCTCTCCTCTCAAGTGTTATTAAAATCAGAACCTTTTAGCCAAGAGGTTACCATTCAAAAAACGACTGCTACCCCCTCTGCACGCCTAAAAGTTACTAAAGCTGTGATTATAGATAAGAATGCTGCTTTCTTTCGCAAACAAGTGATGATTACTTTTAATGAAATTATAGGTAGTGCTGCCATAGAAGCGATTGTATTCCCTAATTTGAGAATACAAAACACTATAAGGTATTCTAAAGATATAAGTTCACATACTCTATCAGATGATGAATACAATTATCTCATCAACAACCTCCCCAAAGGTTATGTACTTATAGAGGAAAACGGTAAAGAATACCAAGCAGAGTTTTCTTTGGTAAAAGGAAATTAAGTCTCATTTTCTCAGAGATTCTTAGAGTCTCTCCCTACTCAACAAATCGACAAATTAACTATATGAAACCCATTGAACGAGCGGCACGTCTATTTGCCGACATCAACGAACTGCTGATTTCCAGCGGTGCCAATACCCGTAGAGTAGAACGCAATGTAGAACGCATCTCTAATGCCCTTAACTACCATTGCGAAAACTTCTATTCACACGCTGCTATTGTGCTTACTGTGCAGGATAAAGCTACAGGCGAAAAGGAAACTATCGTCCGTACAGTCCCTCATCACGGTGTGAACTTTAGTGCTATTTCCGATATTAGTATCCTCTCGTGGGAAGCAATTGAAAAAAAACTCCCTATCGAAGAAATTGAAGAACAAGTTGCAACGATTAAAGCCAAACCTCATTACAATATGTATGTAATGTGGTTCTTCGTATCGGTAGCAGGAGGTTCATTAGCCTATGTATTTGGTAAAGAACAAGCTAGTTATACCGAGTTTGCAATGTCGTTTATAGCAACCTTATTAGGTTTGGCGGGACGTCGTATCCTGCAGTTGCGCAAGTTCAATGTGTATATCTGTTGGGGGTGGGCTGCTTTTGTGTCGGTAGCCGTGATGAGTATCTTCCGTTTGGTGGGAATAGAGCAGTACCACAACGCCTTAGCCGCTTGTGTGTTGTGGTTAGTGCCTGGAGTACCTCTTATCAACGGATTTATCGATATGCTCTCTGGCTGTATTGTAGCAGGGATAGCTAAACTCACACACGCTGCTATCTTGGTTTTTATGATTTCATTAGGTTTTTATTTAGCTTTACTATTATTTGGTTATGAACTTCCTTGATGTATTTTTAGGATTAGCCGAACGCATCTTTTGGTCGATGTGGATTTCTATTGGCTTTGCTTTATTGTTCAACACTCCCCGTCGTGCCTTGTGGATTACAGGCGTATTAGGCGGTATAGGTTGGGGCATTAAGTTTATACTTTTAGGTACTGTGATGCCCGAGCAAATTGTGATTACCTCCTTTTTAGGAGCTTGTGCCGTGGGGCTCTTGGCGGTCTATTTCGCTCATCGCGTACATACACCTCCTATTGTGTTTACGATACCTGCCGTTATCAATATGATTCCTGGTAAATACGGCTATGAGTTTATGATGAAAATCATCCAAATAGTAACCGTTGAAACCCGTCAGGACGAAACCCTCGACCTGCTTTATCAAACTTTTAAACTCGGTTTGCAAACAGGTTTTATTACTATGTGTTTAGCCTTTGGAGTGATTACCCCTATGTTACTCTTCAATACCTATTCAGTAAAAGGTAAAGACCTCAACGATTTTATCAAACGCCGCTTAACACGCAAAAAAACAAAAGCCGAATTAGAAGGAAAAGTAGAAGAAAATGAACCCGTATAACATCAATTGTTAATTGTGTAACGTGTTAATTATTAATTGTTAATTGTTAATTGTTAATTGTTAATTGAATAAATATGCCCGAATTCTCAGCTATTGATTTTGAAAGTTTGATTAAAGATTGGATTAAAGGACTTATCAATTTCGCCCCTACTATGATCGGGGCTATTGCCCTCTATTTTATAGGGCGTTACATCATCCGTTTTATTGTAAAACTCCTCAAAGGATTGATGGAACGCCGTGGAGTAGACCTCGCTTTGCAAGGTTTTTTGTTACAAGTAGTCCGCTGGATACTCTATATTGCGCTCTTCCTCACCATTGTACAGGTGATAGGCTTGCCTGCAACCCAGTTTATCGCAATCATCACCAGTGGTTTTGTAGCAGTAGGCTTGGCGTTACAAGGGTCGTTGTCTAACTTCGCTAGCGGGATAATGATACTCATTTTCAAACCTTTCCGCGTAGGCGATGTAATCGAAGGTAATGGCGAAAAAGGAACCGTGAAAAACATCGGTCTCTTTGCTACAACCCTCAACAAAGCCGATAACGAACAAGCGATAATCCCTAACACCCAGCTGTTTAGCAATAGTATTATCAACTACAGCAGGGAAGAAAAACGCCGTGTGTACGTGCTTGTAGGTATAGGGTATAGTTCCGATATCCAAAAAGCCCGTGAAGTGCTCTTGCAAATTGCCAAAGAGGAAGTCAAATCTCTTCCTGAGCCCGCTCCTGTGGTTTATGTAGATGCCTTAGCCGATAGTTCCGTAAATATGTCGTTGCGCTATTGGTGTCTCACTCCCGACTATTGGGAGTGCTATTTCCGCACTATAGAAGCTATCAAAAACCGCTTCGATGCTGCCGGTATAGAAATTCCATTCCCTCAAGTGCAAGTGCATCAATAAAGTAAGAAAAAGGCTCGCACCTTTGACAAAGTTGATTACCTGATAATCATTCGCTTTTTCGCTATATTGTAGGGGCTAATGGCAATTAGCCTCACTATTTAATTACAATCTTATATAAAGGAATTATCAAAAAGAAATTAGTAATTAAAGTGTTAAAATAATGTTAAAAAATTTTTTTATTGCTAATTTATATATACTTTTGTTTCATCTTAACATCTAAAAAAATAAGTCATAATGAAGAACATTTTATTATTAGCTACGGTAGCCTTAACATTTGCCAGCTGTAGCAAAAGTGACGACAATATCTCTTCGGATAACTACGAGCTAAGTAATGATGGTCGTACTCTTGTGAAGTGGACAAATAGCAATACTACCACTCTTGATATGCAAGCCGATGGTAACTTGCAGAAAGTAAATTTTATAGGGGATAACGCTTTCAGAATGAAAGAAGCTCTTACTTCTATTACCTTTCCTAAGGACTTATACCGAATAGGAACAGAGGCTTTTTATGCAACTAACCTCAGTGGAGGGGTGAAGTTCAATGTCAATTCAGAAACTGAAGTTAATTTTGGATCACGAGTTTTTGCTCGTACTAATATTACAACAATAGAACTTCCTAATGCCAATGGAATAAGTGATGAGATGTTTTATTCTTGTCAGTCTTTAAAAGAAGTTAAACATCAAAGAATGATAAGAGTAATAGGTAGTTATGCTTTTAGTAACTGTAGATCTCTTGAATACTTGTTTTTTCACGATTCATATCTTACAAAGGTAGAGCAAGGAGCTTTTGCAAATTGTGAAAAGTTAAGAGTTGTAACTTTGCCTCTATTGGTTACTGAGATAGGAGATGTAGCCTTTGCTAATTGCAATGCTTTAGAGTCAATTACTATTAATGCTAAAACTCCTCCAACTTTGGGTGAAGATGTATTCTATGGAGTGAAGAATATTCCTAGAATTTATGTATTTAGCAGAGATGCTTACATAAATGCTCCAGGTTGGAGTAAATATGCCAATAGAATATATTCTAAATAATATTTTGTTGTTAATTGCTCTTTATTTACTACCTTTATGGTGTTTTTAATATCATAAAATGATTATGCAATGAGAAAAATCTTCTTTTTGGTTTTCATAACTATCGCTTTAGCAGCTTGTTCCAAAAGCAATGACGACAGCGCAAATGTGCCCGAAACCGACTACCAGCTCAGTGCCGATGGCTTAACCTTAGTCAAATGGCTCAATCCTCTTACCTCTGGTATCAATATGCAAGCTGATAGCCGTTTGCGTGAAGTGAATACTATTGGCGAAAAAGCCTTTAAAGATTGCAGCCGACTCCAATCCGTCATCTTCCCCGATAACCTCAAAGAAATCAACACCGAAGCCTTTGCTGGAACCGATCTCCGCACTTCAGTAGTCTTCAATTCTTATTCCGATGTAGTGTTTGGCGAAAGAGTTTTTAGCAATACCCGTATCACCTCAATAACACTTCCTAAAACCAAAGAGTTGTCAGCTGAAATTTTTGCAAATTGTACTGCCTTGAAAAACATTACTTTTGCAAAAACAGGTAAAATCGGCAGAGGGGCTTTTAAAGGCTGTACAGCCATTGAACAAATCGACCTCTCTCAAGCTGAAGCTATTGCCATAGGTGCAGAGACTTTTGCCGGTTGTAAACGCCTCAAAAAAGTGATTCTCTCGGTAACAATGAACCTCAAACCTATAGGTGACAAAGCTTTTGCCAACTGTGAGTCCTTAGAAAATCTCACCGTACTCGCGCTTTACCCCCCCTATTTTGAAGGTAATCCTTTTCAAGGCATCTCTTATCCCACAGTTTACGTGCCCGCTACTCCCGATGATTTGATTGATATATACAAAAGAGATTCCCAATGGAAAGCATTAGCTGATAAAATTCATAAACTATAGCTAAAGCATTCATTTTTCTTACACTAACATTGCTGATTGATTTTTATTCCATACATTTGCAACAAAATTATAGAAACTATGGAAGCAGAACTTATAAATGATGTCCTAACTGAAGATACACTTCTTTTTGAACAACAAAAAGAGGCCAAAAGATATAGCATACAAAAAGGATTAGAGGAAGATAAAGCAGGGCTACATATTCCTCAAGACGAAGTAGAACGTGAAATGGAAGCGATATTATGGTCGTAGTTTGGACTCCTAAAGCAAAGGAGGAACTAAAAGAAATCCTTGTCTATTGGAAAAAGAGAAATAAAAGTAATGCTTATTCTGTTAAACTAAATGCTGAAGCGCAAAAAGTAGCTAAATCTCTTATTAAAGATCCATATATTTGGCCTATAGAAGAAGATTATGAAGATGTTCGCTCTGTTTTAGTGTTTTACAATTATTCTATGTTTTATAGAGTAGAGGAAAATATTATCCGTATTCTTTCTTTTTGGGACAATCGTAGAAATCCTGATAGTTTAGATTTATTTGATTTTTAAAAAATGAAAAACCTTACCCTTTTTACTCTTATCTTTGTCGCTTTGGCAAGTTGTTCTAAGAGCGATAACAGCAATACCCCTGCCCCTCATCCCTCTACCCCCGATTACGACATCTCAGCCGATGGTCGTACCCTCATCAAATGGAAAAACCCTAATACTACTGAGTTGGATATGCAAGCCGATAGTGAGTTGAAACGCGTCAATACTATTGCTAAAGAGGCTTTTAAAGAACATCAAAATCTCCAATCGATTACTTTCCCTAACAACCTCAAAGAAATAGAAGAAAGTGCTTTTGAAGAAGCTAGCCTCAGTGGTACTGTTACTTTCAATACCAACGCTACAGTAGTTTTTGGCGATAAAGCTTTCTTCAAAACAAAAATTAGAAAACTCTCCCTTCCTAATGTAAAAAGACTGCCCTATAGCGTATTATCAATGTCTTATAATCTCGAAGAATTACACTTCAATAAAGTAGAAATATTAGGATTTGGTGCTATTGGGTGGAATTATCTAAAAGAAATTAACTTAGAAAATACAGGCATTACCGAAATAGAAACTGTCGGTATTTCGGGCTGTACTGAGGTAGAGAATATCGTCCTTCCCGCTACAATCAAAGTCATAGGATACGATTCTTTTTGGCATTGCAAACGTCTCAAAACAATTACTATTAATGCTGTAAATCCCCCTACTTTAACCAATTACCCTTTCAAAGATACTAATTTGCAAAACGTATATGTACCCCAAGCCTCAGTAGAGAAGTATAAGGCAGCACCCTTTTGGAAAGATTTCGCCGCTAAAATTCAAGCAAAACCATAATAATTAACATCAATTCGATATAACAGAATATTGATTTACAGCTTTAT
>NZ_KB291387.1:35156-57662 GCF_000318295.1 Capnocytophaga sp. oral taxon 326 str. F0382 | reverse complement strand
CGCTGGCTTTGTGGGAGATTAAAAATATTTTACTAATTGTTAATTGTTAACTATCAATTGTTAATTGAAAATTATGAACTTTACCACAGCACGTGAGCACCTCAAAAATGTGCTCCTTCCCACTCCCCTCATCTACAGTCCTATCTTCAGTGAAGAATCAGGTAACAACATCTACATCAAACCCGAAAATCTCCAAAAAACAGGAGCTTTCAAAATTCGTGGCGCTTATAACAAAATGCTCAAACTCACCGAAGCTGAAAAACAACGCGGGGTTATTGCTTCTTCGGCGGGCAATCACGCCCAAGGGGTTGCTTATGCAGCCCGCGAGTTGGGTATCAAAGCGGTGATTGTAATGCCTAAAACTACCCCGCTCATCAAAGTGCAGTCTACTAAAAAATACGGTGCTGAAGTGGTGCTCTACGGCGATGTGTACGATGATGCTTACCAAAAAGCCAAAGAGTTAGAAGAAAAAGAAGGCTATGTATTTGTGCATCCTTTCAACGACCCCGATGTGCTTGAAGGTCAAGGTACTATTGCCCTCGAAATCCTCGAACAGTTACCTCAAACCGATGTGATAGTCGTACCTATAGGTGGTGGCGGACTCATCTCGGGTATTGCTTGCGCTGCTAAACAAATAAAACCAGAAATAAAAATTGTAGGAGTAGAACCTTCAGGCGCTGCTTCGGCTACCGAAGCGCTTAAGAAAAATAAACTCGTTACCCTGTCCGAAGCCAATACCATCGCCGATGGTACTGCCGTAAAACGCATAGGAGAACTCAATTTCGAGTATATCAAAAAATACGTAGATGAGGTAGTAACTGTCGATGATTATGAACTTACTGAAGCCTTCTTGTTACTCACTGAAAAACACAAAATTATCGCCGAAAACTCAGGGGTTTTGCCTTTGGCTGCCCTTAAAAAACTCACCGACCGCAATAAAAATGTCGTGCCTGTAGTGAGTGGAGGCAATATCGATGTCTTGATGATTTCCTCAATGATAAACAAAGGATTGGTGAGCCGCGATCGTATTTTTAACTTCTCAGTAAGCATCCCCGACCGCCCTGGTGAACTCGCTAAAATTACCCACATCATTGCCGATGTAGGTGCAAATATTGTAAAACTCGCTCACAATCAATTTAAAAACCTTTCTCGTTTCCGCGATAAAGAAGTACTTATCACCGTCGAAACCAATGGTACCGACCACATCCAGCAGTTAGTACAAGCCTTTGAAGAAAAAGGTTACGCAATCAAGTAAGAGATAAGAGGTATGAGGTATGTGAGTAAAGCCAGTGAAGAGCATAGTAACCTTCTATCCCCTATCTCCTAAAATCCCAAATAGAACTCTTTTGTAAGTGCTTTATATTCTTCGGTATATACCCCTCGTTCTTTTTCAATAATGAGAATATGGATGGGGTAGGAGGGGAGTGAGGTTCTGCCAAAGAGCATCATACTGCGTTTGAGTTCGCTTTGTGCATTGCCGCGTGTATGAGTGATTTGTTGGGGGAAAAGTCCGAAAGTAACTGCCAAAGTGATAAATCTTTCACTTTCGGTATATGGAAGAATAACGCTAAACTTCCCTTCAACGGCTAACAAACGATTTACTCCCTCCAAGAGTTGTTCAGGAGGTAGCGCATCGCTAAAACGAGCCGTATTGCGCGCTTTTTCAGGAGTTTTATAATCGGTAGGGTAGAAGGGAGGGTTAGAGATAATCAAGTCGTAAGGCTCGTCCATTTCAGTAAAAAATTCTTCAAACGATGCGTGATAACAAAAAAGTCGGTCGCCCCACGGACTTGCTTCAAAATTTTCAGTACATTCTATATAAGCACTTTCATCAATTTCCACAGCATCAATAGTCATTGCCTCAGAGCGCTGTGCGAGCATTAAGGCGAGTAAGCCTGTGCCAGCTCCAATATCCAAGATACTTTGAGGCTGCTCTATAGGCGTCCACGCGCCGAGAAGTACGCTATCAGTGCCTATTTTCATTGCACTTTGAGCCTGCTTTACACTAAATTGTTTAAATTGAAAGGTCATAGTTGTCAGGTGTTAGGGTTTCAGGGTTCAGGGTTTTCGCCGCAAAAATAGCAATAATCCCCAAACCTTCAAATCTCTAAATCGTTATTTGTCATCCTCCCCCTCCCACCGCTCCAATTCCCACCATTCTCACCACCTCACTTCTCCAAATAGTCATTCGTCATTTGTCATTCGTCTCTCGTCATTCGTCCCTCGTCATTCGTCTCTCGTCATTCGTCATTCGTCATTCGTCATTCGTCTCTCGTAATTTATATGGTTTTTCTGTTAAAACCGCCCTTTTTATTGTCATTTTTGTGTTAAAAAGAAAAACATCCCAACTTCCTTTTATTCGCTGATGATTTATATTATGTAAACGCTTTTTTCATCTTCTTTTTTCTATATAAATTAACAAATATAACTTTTTTTCATTATCTTTAAAAATCATTTGTTTTTTCCTTGTTTCGTTTTAGGTAAATTTATACTTTTGCACCGTCAATTTTTAACATTTATTTTATGAATTACCCTAAGCTATTCTTTGTGTTTAGTGTCTTTTTCTTACTTTTTGGAGGACTCTATGCACAAGATAAAACGGTAACGGGTGTCGTTACCGATGAAGCAAAACCCCGCTCATCGGGGTGAGTGTAGTGGTTAAAGGCACTACTCGAGGCGTTTCTACCGACTTTGATGGGAAATTTACCCTTCAAGCCAAAGAAGGTGAAACAATTGAATTTAGTTCAGTGGGATATGTCGCTCAAGACAAGAAAGTAACAGGAGCTGGCAAAACACTGAATATGAATGTTGTCCTTAAAGAGGAAACCCAGCAACTCTCCGAGGTGGTGGTAACCGCATTAGGTATCAAACGCGAAGAAAAAGCGTTGAGCTACAATGTGCAACAGGTGAAATCCGAAGAACTCACCAAAGTGAAAGCTCCTAACTTTGTAAACAGCCTCAATGGTAAAGTTGCAGGGGTTACTATCAACAAAAGTGCTTCAGGGCCAGGAGGTGCTACTCGTGTGATAATGCGCGGTGAGAAATCTATTGAAGGTAGTAACAACGTGCTTTATGTGGTAGACGGGATTCCGCTTTTCAATACCCAAGCAGGTGGCGACAACAGTGGTATCAAAGGTGAAGGTCGCGTAGGTAGTGAAGGTATCGCCGACTTCAACCCTGAGGATATTGAGAGCATCTCGGTGCTCAGTGGCCCTTCGGCAGCTGCCCTCTATGGTAGTAATGCCGCCAATGGGGTGATTCTTATCAATACCAAAAAAGGTAAAGAAGGCAAAATGCAAATTTCACTCTCTTCTACTACCGAGTTTAGCAAACCTTTTATATTGCCTGAATTCCAAAACACTTATGGCAACCGCAGTGGGCAATATAGCAGTTGGGGTAGCAAATTGGCAACGCC
The DNA here is from genome assembly GCF_000318295.1 of Capnocytophaga sp. oral taxon 326 str. F0382. Taxonomy (NCBI): domain Bacteria; kingdom Pseudomonadati; phylum Bacteroidota; class Flavobacteriia; order Flavobacteriales; family Flavobacteriaceae; genus Capnocytophaga; species Capnocytophaga sp. oral taxon 326. The sequence goes on along the minus strand of NZ_KB291387.1, from coordinate 54,247 downwards.
CAGCAGCTACGACCCCGCAAAAGACTTCTTTGAAACAGGTACTAACTTTATCAACTCACTCACCCTTACAGCGGGTAACAAAACCAATCAAACCTTCTTCTCAGCTGCGAGTACTAACAACAATGGCGTAGTGCCTAACAATAGTTACCACCGTTATAACTTCACAGTGCGTAACACTACTTCGCTATTTGAAGATAAAGTACAATTAGATTTGGGTGCTTCGTATGTCAAACAGAAAGATATGAATATGGTCTCTCAAGGTGAGTATTGGAACCCTATTGTAGCCGCTTATCTCTACCCTCGTGGTGAGGATTTTGAAAAGATAAAAACCTTTGAACGTTACGATACTTCTCGTTATTTCGCTACCCAATATTGGCCTCTCAGCGAAAGTAGATTTGCTCCTCAAAACCCTTATTGGACAGCTTATCGTAACTTAGCGTCTAACAACAAAGACCGATTTATGTTCAATGCAGGACTTACCTACAAAATCACCTCTTGGGCAAATGTTGCAGCACGCGCTCGCTTAGACAAAAGCTATATCAATTTTGAACGCAAACTCTACGCCTCATCAAATGAGATTTTTGCCAAACCTAATGGTGCTTATGAATATGCGAATTACAACGACCACCAATTCTATTCCGATGTGATTGGAACTATCAACAAACAGTTTTTTGACGATTGGAGTCTAATGCTCAACCTTGGGGGTAGCTATTCCGATTTTGATGCTATAGAACGCGGCTACGGTGGTAACTTGCAATTAGTGCCTAACCTATTTGCTATCCAAAATATTACACCTTCCGAAGGTAAAATAACCGAAAAATACGGTGACGCTCGCCGACGTAATGTGGCTGTGTTCGGAAATGCCGAAATTGGTTTCAAACGTTGTGCTTATCTTACTCTTTCAGGACGTAACGAATGGGATTCTCGCTTAGTAAATTCAGCTGAAGAATCTTATTTCTATCCTTCAATTGGTTTTTCTGCCGTGATTTCCGAAATGGGTGAGATGCCTGCTTTCTTGAATTATTTCAAAGTCAGAAGTTCATATACCGAAGTGGCTTCCCCTATCGCGTGGTCAGGTCGTACTCCTGGTACTATTACCCAAAAAATCGTCGGTGGGGTAATCAAACCTGAAGAGATATACCCTTATGCCGATTTCAAAGCCGAACGTACTAAATCCTATGAATTAGGGCTTAGCTTGCGCCTCTTCAAACACTTCAATATTGAGTCTACTTGGTATCGCTCTAATACTTACAACCAAACCTTTATCGCTAACCTACCAGAATCTACAGGTTATAAATATATCTATTTGCAAGCAGGTGATGTACAAAATAGTGGTATAGAATTGAGTGTAGGCTATCGCAACCAAATAGGCGGTGTAGATATTGCTAGTTCAGTATCTTATACTCGTAATAAAAACGTGATTAAGAAGATGGTGAAAAACTATAAACATCCTTTTATTCAAGAACCTTTCAATATCGATGAAGTGAGCAAAGAAAATGGTAGAACCATCTTAAAAGTTGGTGGAAGCATCAGCGATGTATACGCTTCTAAATTCTTGAAAAAAGATAATCAAGGGTATATCAATATTCCTGAAAGTGGCGATATCACTCTTGAAGATACTAAACCGGTGTATTTAGGCAAAACTACTCCCGATTTCCTTTTGGGTTGGAACAACTCTTTTGGCTATAAAGGTTTTGGTTTGAGTTTCCTTATTAGTGGTCGTTTTGGAGGTATAGTAACCTCTTCTACCCAAGCGATTTTAGACCGTTTTGGAGTTTCTAAAGCCTCTGCTCTTGCCCGCGACAATGGTGGGGTAGCACTCCCTGGTCAAGGTAAGTACGACACTAAAAAATACTATGAATTAGTAGGTACAGGCGAAAGTAATTTGGCAGGATATTACACTTACGATGCTACCAATGTACGCTTGCAAGAATTAGCGGTAAGCTATACTTTCCCTACCAAATGGTTTAAAAAGAAAATCGATGAGCTCACCGTATCAGTTATCGGCAACAACGTGTGGATGATCTACAACAAAGCTCCTTTCGATCCTGAACTTACCCCTTCTACCGCTACTTATGGTCAAGGTAACGACTATTTTATGCAACCTAGTTTGCGTAGCATAGGATTTAATGTAAAAGTAAAATTGTAATGTTATGAAAAAGAGATTATTTATATACACCTCTATAGCTCTTGCGGCGATTTCTTGTAATAAATTTGAAGAAATCAATACCGATGCCTTTGGGGTAACCCAAGAAATGGGTAAGAGAGATGGTATTACTATTGGGGCAAAAATTACCTCTATGCAAGCCCAAGTAGTACCTGTAGGTACGCAAGCTGATGGTACAAGTGTTATAAACCAATACCAAGTTGCTTACCACTTAGCAGCCGATACTTGGAGTGGCTATTTCGCCCAAAACCAAGATTGGGACAACGGGAAAAACAATACTACCTATTTCCTATTAGAAAGATGGTATGAAGCCTCATATAGCAGTTCTTATACTAAAATGTTGCCCCTCTGGAGCAGTGTGAAAGAAGATGCCGAAAAGAGTAACTTTCCCGAGGCTTTTGCTCTAGCTCAAATACTCAAAATTTCCGCTTGGCACAAAGCTACCGATATGTTCGGCCCTATTCCTTACAAACAAGCTGGTAAAGGCTTGCTAAGAGTGCCTTATGATAGCCAAGAAGAGGTATATCAAGCATTTTTTGACGACCTTACAGCGGCTATTGCAGTATTGCAAACCAAATACGACCAAGGAGGTGCCTTGTTGCCTAACTACGATGCTGTATATGCAGGCGATGTAGGCAAATGGATTAAATATGCTAATTCACTAATGTTGCGTTTGGCAATGCGCATACGTTATGCCGCTCCTGCCAAAGCTCAACAATATGCCGAACAAGCTATCAATCAAACTTTAGGAGTAATGACCGATAAAGCCGAGGAGGCTAAAATGAGAGAAGGTGCCGGACTTAGTTTTGTAAATAATATCGAAACCTTTGCAAACCAATATGGAGAGTGCCGTATGGGGTCTTCTATGTTCTCTTATTTAGTAGGTTATGAAGATCCTCGCTTGATGAAATATTTCAAACCTAGCGATAGTCCGTATGCTCAAAATGTACCTTTTGCAGGAGCTAAATATCAAGCTTTACCTACGGGAGCAGGTTGGAAATCAGCATCTTTTAAAAGTTTCTCTATGCCTAATATAGAAAAAACTACTCCTACCTATTGGATGCGCGCTTCCGAAGTGTATTTCCTAAGAGCTGAAGGCGCTTTAATGGGTTGGAATATGGGCGATACTGCCGAAAACTTGTATACCAAAGGTGTCGAAACTTCTTTCGCCGAAAACGACATCAATGCAGGACAAGTAGCCCCTTATCTCAGCTCAGATAAAGAACCTGCTGACTATTATGCTAGTTGGTTAGGAAATGCCGATGCGCCTACTCAAGCTACTACTAAGTGGCAAGGTACTACCGAAGAAAAATTAGAAAAAATTATCACTCAAAAGTGGATTGCTCTTTACCCTAATGGTCAAGAAGCGTGGACTGAATGGCGTCGTACAGGTTACCCTAAATTGCATAAAGTAACCCAAAATGCTAGCGGTGGAGTCATCTCTTCCGAAAAAGGAGTACGCCGTATCCCTTACCCCGAAAGCAAACTCACTGGCGAAGATAGAGCCTATTTAGCACGTGCGCTACAACTCTTAGGCGGCGCCAATACTGGTGCTACCAAAGTTTGGTGGGACAAAAAGAACTAACGTTTAAAATACTGTGAAAGTTATGAAGTATATATCTAAAGCTATTACTATAGCAATACTTGCAATAGGGCTATCCCTCACTTCTTGCAGCAAGTGGACGGAAATTGAGCCTAAAGAAATAGACCACAACGGGGGAGCTAATACCCTCAGCCCCGATGAGCGCGACGCGCATTATGCTTCCTTGCGCGCTTGGAAAAAAACTGCCGAAAACTACGGTCGCCCCGTGTCCTTTGGTTGGTTTAGTAACTGGTCGCCAGAAGGTAGTGTGCGCAAGGGCTATTTGTCTGCCTTGCCCGATAGTATCGATATGGTATCAATGTGGAGTGGCCCCTTTGGTATCAGCGAAGCTAAAAAAGCCGATAAAGCCTATGTGCAAAAGGTAAAAGGTACTAAAGTGTTTGTGTGCTTTATCTTGCACAATATCGGTACAGGTATTACCCCTTCTTCAATCGCCGATAAAATAAAAGCCGAAAACCCAGGTGATTCTCAGGCAGTACTCAACGATAAAATTAAAAAAGCGCAAGAAGCCTATTGGGGCTATACCAGTGGTGTACAAAGCTCTACCGACCATATTGCCGCTATTAAAAAATATGCTAAGGCGCTCTGCGATACTATCGTAAAATACGATTACGACGGTCTTGATATCGACTGGGAACCCGATGGTGCTGGCGATGGTTTTGGTAACCTAAAAGGTGGTTATGAAAGAGGTGAGTATTTGCACGTTTTGGTAGAAGAACTCGGTAAATACTTAGGCCCTAAAGCTACTGTCGATACAGGTAAACGTCGCTATTTATTGGTAGATGGTGAATTGTGGAATGTGAAAAAAGAATCAGCCCCTTATTTCGATTATTTTATCTCTCAAGCCTATGGTGATAGACATCTAGATTATAGGGTACAAGGAGTTAAAAATGCTTTTGGCGAGTATTACAATACCCGCAAACACATTTTTACTGAAAACTTTGAGTCTTATTCAAAATCAGGAGGAGCACTGCTCGACCAAGCTGAATATAATTCATCTGAAGGACCTAAAGGAGGTGTAGGCGCTTATCGTATGGATAACGACTACGACAATCAGCCCGATTATAAATGGATGCGTAAAGCGATTTACCTAATGCATAAATCCTATGCCGAGTATATAAAAAAACATCCACAACCCTAAAATTATAGCCTTATGAAATACCTAAAATATTGTATAGGAATCTTCGCTTTCTTGGCTCTAAACGCTTGTAAAGACAAAGAAAACGAATTGTTGGAAACCAAAGTCTATTTTGAGCAAGCCCAACAACGACTCAAATTAGAAGATAATGTTAGTAGTCACGCTTTCAACATCACAGCTCGTGTTTCTAATATCAGCGATAGCGATGTGAACGTAACCTACCAAATAGGTGATGCCCAAATGGTAGCCGACTATAATGCTAAAAACGGCACCAAATACCAAATGATGCCAGCAAATAACTTCAGTTTACAGAAGAATAGTACTGTAATTAAAAAAGGAAGTGTCTATGCCGAACCTTGCCAGTTAGCTCTTAAAAACCTTTCAACTATCCAAGAGGGGAATACCTATGTAATTCCTGTAACTATAGCCGATGCAAGTGTTCCTACTATCGAAGCTAAAACCTTATTTGTAGAGGTGGCTAAACCTATTGTTATCAATAAAGTATTCGATTTTAATGGTAGAAAATACCTTTCTATCCCAATGGACGAAAAGGCAAAATTCAATGCACTTACTTATGAGGCAATGATTTATGTAGATACTTTTGTAAAACTCAGTACAATAATGGGAGCTGAAGGAAATCTTATCTTCCGCTTTGGTGATACTACTGTGCCTAAAGACCAAATACAAGTGGCTGGAAATGTACAGTTCAACCCCTCCAAAACCTTTGCCGCTAAACAATGGTATCACGTTGCCCTTGTGTTTGATGGCGCTACCAAACGCACTGAAATCTATGTAGATGGAGAACGCGTAGCCGAAAAAACTGCCTCAGTAAATAGCTTCAATCTCAATGGTAACTTCTTTATAGGTTATGCTTATGATTACGATGGTTCTCGTACTTGGAGAGGTAAAATGTGCGAATGCCGTGTGTGGAGTGTAGCACGTACTGCCAACGAGCTTAAAAACAATAAATTAGGGGTAGATCCTAACAGCGAAGGACTCTTTGGTTATTGGAAACTCAACGGTGCTGATGTATATCAAAAAGATGGCAACTACTATGTGAAAGACCAGTCTAAAAACCATCGCGATGCCACCTCACGACGTGGTGCTTATCAAAATGGAAGAGGTCTCTCAGTAGAACCCGATGTTGTCGAAATGAGAATTTCAGAATAATTGTAATATTGTAAATCACACACTTTACCAAAATCAATTATTCTGATAACCAATTGTTCTAATAATCAATTATTCTAATCAATTGTTCTAATAATCAATTATCTTTGAACTATGTTATGTAGGGGCGTTTTGCAAACGCCCCTATATATTTATATATTTTGCAATATCCCCTCGTCATTCGTCATTCGTCTCTCGTCATTCGTCCCTCGTCCCTCGTCATTCGTAATTCTTTTTTCTCATTAATCATTCGTAATTCGTAATTATTTTGTACCTTTGCCCCTTGGTATTAGATATAAGCATATAACGAATGAATTTTAACATTTCTGAAACACAACAGATGGTAGCCGAAGCCGCTAAGGACTTCGCCGAAAAATATATCCGCCCGCACGTGATGCAATGGGATGAAAGTCAGGAATTTCCAGTAGAAGTATTCCGCAAAGCTGGAGAACTCGGTTTTATGGGCATATTAGTCCCCGAAATTTATGGAGGTTCTGCCCTCGACTACCACGATTATATTGCTATTGTTGAAGAAATATCAAAAGTCGACCCCTCCATAGGGCTCTCTATAGCTGCTCACAACTCCCTTTGTACCAATCACATTCTCAGTTTTGGCAACGAGGAACAAAAACAACGCTGGTTGCCCAAATTAGCTTCAGGCGAGTGGATAGGAGCGTGGGGCATCACCGAACACAACACCGGCTCCGACTCCGGCGGAATGGCTACTACTGCTGTGAAAGACGGCGATGAGTGGGTGCTCAACGGCACCAAGAACTTCATAACCCACGGCAAAAGTGGCAACATCGCTGTAGTGATTGCTCGTACGGGCGAAAAAGGCGACAAGCACGGTATCACTGCCTTTGCGGTAGAACGCGGTACTAAGGGCTTCAGTGCAGGTAAAAAAGAAAACAAACTCGGTATGCGCGCTAGCGAAACCGCCGAAATGATTTTCCAAGACTGCCGCATCCCCGATGCCAACCGACTCGGCAAAATAGGCGACGGTTTTATCCAAGCGATGAAAATATTGGACGGCGGCCGCATCTCCATAGGGGCACTTTCTTTGGGTATCGCCAAAGGCGCTTACGAAGCCTCACTCAAATACGCCAAAGAACGTATGCAATTCGGCAAACGCCTGATTGATTTACAAGCTGTTGGATTCAAACTCGCCGATATGGCTACCGAAATCGAAGCCTCCGAACTGCTCTTGCACAAATCCGCTTTTCAGAAAAATAACGGTCAGCGTGTAACCCTATCAGGAGCAATGGCTAAAATGTACAGTTCCGAAGTGTGTGTGCGTGTAGCCACCGAAGCCATTCAAATTCACGGAGGCTATGGCTATACCAAAGATTTTCCGGTAGAAAAATTCTTCCGTGACTCTAAATTATGTACCATAGGTGAAGGTACTACCGAAATACAAAAGTTAGTCATCACTCGTCAAATAGATAAAAACTCATAATAAACGAAAGCAATTAATTATGTTATCCAATTCCAGTAAGTACGCCATCAATGCAGTAATCTACTTAGCACTACACGCTTCACCTACCAAGAGGTTAGCCCCCAAGGACATCGCCGAAGCGTTACATATTCCTACCTCCTTTTTGGCAAAAATATTACAAATATTAGCCCGAAAAAAGGTTATTAGCTCCAATAAAGGACCAGGAGGAGGCTTTTGGCTCACCGATGAAGAAAAAGAAGCCCCTTTGATGAACGTCGTAAAACATATTGGCGAAGCCGAGAAATTCACCTCTTGTGCTATGGGCTTCAAAGAATGCTCGTCCGAAAAACCCTGCCCACTGCACAATTCCGTACAGCCTTTCAGAGACAATTTTATGCGTGAACTCGCCGATAATTCCATCGCCTCTTTTGCCAAAAAAATTGCTGATAAAACAGCATTCCTATCTCCCACAGAGTAATTTGCTAATCAACATTACACTTTACCAAAGGCTAAAATAAAGAAACTTAAAAACAATTATATATTATGGAGAACGGAAAACTCTTTAACATTTTAGGTTGGGTAGCAATGGCTGCCTCTATTAGTATGTATGTATCGTACATACCACAAATCAGTGATAACCTTGCAGGACACAAGGGGAATCCTATACAGCCTTTGGTAGCAGCAATTAACTGCTCGTTATGGGTGATATATGGATTTTTCAAAAAACCCAAAAGAGACTATCCTATATTATTAGCGAACTTACCAGGTATTGTCTTTGGTCTATTTGCCTTTGCAACTGCTTTGTAATTGAGGTATCACACACTTTACCAAAGTTTCTTGCCCGTGTGGCTCGAAACTTTGGCAAAGTTGAAATACACATCCCCTGCTAAATAAAATGAAAAGAATTGTCACTGATGAGTATCACGCTCCCGTCGTTTTAACCCTCCCTGAGATTAAAACCCTTATCGATGAATTGTCTTATAGCGGACATCATTTTGTCGTTTTCTCAGAAGACGGCGATACCGGCAACTACGTACAGACGATTTTAGAAAATGAAGAACTCGGCGAAAAAAGCCGTTATCAAGTAGAGGCGCGCGTGTACCACTCACCCGATGCCTTCACACATTACCGTACCTTTGTAGAAACCGCCGACGAAGCCTTTGCACCTTTTGAAGCCTTCTACAACAACACCCCCTACAGCTATGATAGCTGGAACAACGTCACCGACGAATTTACCAATTAACCAATTTGCTAATTTTCTAATTTGCTAATTTTCCAAAGATATGTTACAACTAAACACTATTAGAGAAGAAAAAGACCGCGTACTCAGCGGACTTAAAAAACGCAATTTCAAAGAATTGCATCTCATAGACAACATCATCGCCTTAGACGAAAAACGTCGCGCTACTCAGCTTTCATTAGATGAAACATTGGCGAAATCTAACAACCTCTCTAAGGAAATCGGCTCCCTTTTTAAAGCGGGAGAAACCGATAAAGCCAATGCGCTGAAAGAGCAAACAGCCACCCTTAAAGAGGATATCAAAACCCTCACCGATACCCTCAACACTACTGTAGAGCAGCTCAATGATTTGCTCTATCGCGTGCCTAATATCCCCAATGAGTTAGTGCCCGAAGGTACTTCCGAAGCCGATAACGTAGTAGTATTCGAAGCAGGTGAAATCCCTAACTTGGGTAAAGATGCTTTGCCACACTGGGAACTCGCCAAAAAATACGACCTCATCGATTTCGAGTTAGGAGTAAAACTCACCGGCGCAGGCTTTCCCGTATATAAAGGCAAAGGCGCTAAATTACAACGCGCCCTCATCACCTACTTCCTCGACAAGAATACCGAGGCAGGTTACAACGAATTCCAAGTGCCTCACGTGGTGAATGAAGCCTCAGGCTATGGTACCGGTCAGTTACCTGATAAAGAAGGACAGATGTACCACATAGGGGTCGATAATCTCTATCTCATCCCTACTGCCGAGGTGCCTGTTACGAATATCTTCCGCGATACATTGTTAAACGAAAGCGATTTGCCTATTTGCTGCACAGCCTATACCCCTTGCTTCCGCCGCGAAGCCGGTAGCTATGGCGCTCACGTACGCGGACTCAACCGCTTGCACCAGTTCGACAAAGTAGAGATTGTGCGCATCGAGCACCCCGATAATTCTTACAAAGCATTAGAAGGAATGATAGAACATGTGAAAGGTATCCTCAACGAACTGAAACTCCCTTACCATATTTTGCGCTTGTGCGGAGGTGATTTAGGCTTTACTTCAGCCATTACCTACGATTTCGAGGTATATTCCACCGCTCAAGAAAAATGGTTAGAGATAAGTTCAGTATCAAATTTTGAAACCTTCCAAGCCAACCGACTCAAATTGCGTTTCAAGGACTCCGACGGTAAGAATCGCTTAGCGCATACCCTCAATGGCAGTTCATTAGCCCTTCCGCGCGTATTAGCAGGCATTTTAGAAAACTACCAAACCCCCGAAGGCATTGTAGTCCCCAAAATCCTCAGAAAATACACCGGCTTTGATATCATCAACTAATAAGCAAATATAAAAATCAACAAATCACACACTTTGCCAAAAGTCCTAGCCATACAACTCGTACCTTTGACAAAGTTTTTTTGTATTCACCAATTTGCTAATTTAACTCCTATTCCCTAATTTCTACCAAATCATCAAAACAATGAGCTAATTAGTAAATTGGCTAATTTGCAAATTATCCCTACCTTTGTCCCCAAAAAATATATTATTAATGAGTACTCAAACTGTAGAAAGAGAATTAGCAAAAGAAGAAAAGAAAACTAAATTAGGCTTCAACGGGCTTACACCTTCCGAGTGGGCACTACTCTCTAAAAATGTAATCACTGAAGACGATATCCTAAACCCCGTGTGGAATGATCTCTCCTCACCCAGAAACCAATACCAATTAGAACACGGTGCCGTATACCCTGTAAAGTTATGCGAACGCCTTATAAAAATGTATTCCAAAGAAGAAGATACCATATTCGATCCCTTCTTGGGCATAGGCTCCACTATGATTGCTGCACAAAACCTCAACCGCCACTGCATAGGCACCGAACTCAACCCTAAATAACTAAATAATTATGAATGAATCACTTGTAGAATGGACTTTATTGCGTGAACAGAATTATCTCAGCGAATGTATAGGCTTAGGTCTAAAGAAAAAAGTATTTCAACAATATTCAACAAAATATGGAAGAATAGATTTTGCTCACGAGCTAAATGATGGAAGAATAGCTATAACAGAACTTGAAACTATCATTGATAGTAAGTCAAAATTAGAATATTGTCAATATCAATGTTTAGAATATGCTAATATTAAATTCGAAAATACAAAAAGCACTATAATTGTTATTCTGATTGCTGAAGAAACTCCTATAAAATATAAGAAAGAACTAATTAATTTCTCAAAAAAAAATAATTTTGAATTTAAAACATATTCATTAGATATTGTAAATAAATACTATAAACAATTAATAGAAGAAGCTGTTAGAAACTCGGGAATACCTTTAGTTAAACCTGTTGCTAATAATTTTACTCATTTATCTTGTTTAAACAGATTGATACTTCCTTTTTTTGAACTAGAAAAAGATATATTACAAAGAGAGGATTTTATTGAATATTTTAATCTTAAAGAAGATAAGGCTGATAGTCATTTTAAAGTACATAAACAAATGGCTGAATACTTCGAACTTATAAAAGACATCTCCACTACTAAGAAATTAGATAAAATAGAACTAACCAATTACGGAAAAAGGTTTCGAGAAAATATAAATTATGAATTTATTACATATAAAAGCTACATAAAATCAGATCTTAAAAGAATTGATTTAAGTTTAGAACAAAAAAGAATTCTACTTGAAAGTTTAATGAATGGAAACATAGGAGAATTAAAAGGTAAAGTAAATATACTATATTTTTTACGATTTGTTCATTTAACAGAAGGAATTTATGTGCCAAAAGGAAGAAAAATGGACTATGAAAAGATAAGTTTTACCAATAGTTTTCTAAAAACAAACTATTCGGAAATCACTCTTTGTAATTGGCTAAATTTTGTATGTAATCACACTGTCGAATTAGGATTAATAGAAAGAATAAATACCAATAATAACTATGATCGTGCTATCCTCACTAGCCTAGGTTCAAGAGTGTTAGGTTTCATAGAAATGGATTTGCACTTAAAAAGAGAACGTTCACAAATACCTTTGCAAATATGACAATAGATAAAATCAATGAATGGTGGATGAAGACTGATTTTAAAGAAATGGAAGAAATTACAAATTTTAAACAACTTGAATTTAACCCTGAAGAAGGATATCAAGACTTTGTCGATGTTTGTAATAATTGGTGGAAGAACTTATCTGATGAGAGAAAAAAAGATTATTATAATGAATATAATTAGTCTTGCCCCTCCAACATCCTTTACTTAACGTCCGCCCTCGTGGCAACGATTTAATGCAACAAGCAATGTCCTCCCTCTCCCTACTCAGGCAAAAACTTACCAAAGCCCTCGAAATGGATAAAGGAGGTATACCCACTTGGCTTATTACCGAACTCAATACAATAGCACAAAATGCACAGTCCATCAATCAAGAAATTGATATCCAGCATATATGGGAAAATTACAAGAATCAGATCCCTAAAAACAAAGTAGTCCTAACCATTGCCTATTTCCTTGACGGACTTTACCTAAACCATAACGGTATCCTCCTAAAGTGGGATAAACGAAAACTTATAAATACCACCGAAAAAGATTTCCTACCACACTTCTCCTCTTTTTTTGGCTTTACAAATTTCACTACCCCTACCCCTATAACAGAGGTACAAAATGAAGTAGATGAAGACGAAGTTACCTATACAATCGTTCACAAAGTACTTATCCCTAACGGTTTTAAAATAGTATCCGTATCCTACCCAGGTTCGCAAGGAGGAGGGGCAATACTCCCTAATCCCGAATTAGGAAAAGCACAACCCCGTGAATATCCCGATGTTATCGCCCTCCCCCCCGATAACACTAATATAGATGTTGTATTAAACGAAAGTAAAGGAATGTTTTCTAGAGCAAGTGTTGAGCCCGATGTAAATAAAACCCTAAAATATAAAACAGACCCCTCTAAAATCACAGCTTTAAAAGAAACCCTTTGTGTTGCTCAAGTAATAGACCCCAACAAGCAACTCAAAAATATTATTATCGGAGTAGCTTTCGGTGTAAAGAGCAATACTAGAACTACTTGGCAACCCGACAATGTAGATTTCATCTTCAGAATCGTAGACCGTAACCATTGGGCAATAGGTATCTTTTCCCAAGAAATGAAAAACCTTATAGATAATATAGAAAGAGAAACCTCTTTCCCAAAACTCTTTAAGTTGAATAAATAACAATCCTCCCCCACATAAAAACCACAGAGCCTGTCCGAAAAGTTTTAACAGGCTGATTAACAGCAATGAATAAAAAAGAGGCTGTCCTTAAAAGTTTAAACTAAACTTTTTGGACAGCCTCTTCCATTTCCTCATTTCCCCATTTGCTAATTTCCTCATTTCGTAACACCCCCTCCCAAAAAGGTTACAACCATTTGCACCCTCCCATTTCCCACCCTACCTTTGCACCGTCAAACCAAAAAAACTAAATCAAAATGGGAAAAAGCAAAGCAAACTACGCCATCACAGGACTCAGCGGTAAAGTCGGCAAAATATTCGTATACCGCCAACGAGGAGGCGAAACCATCGTCGCCACACTAACCCACATAAAAACAAATTCTATTGTACTGCCTTCTATGCAAAAACGCCCTTTTAGACGAATCCTTCTTACATAACTATCTTTTATGGAAGAAAAATCTGATTTTAAAACTAATGTATATTATGAGTTTATTTTTAAAAGGGGTAATATTAGAGAAACTCTTTCAAAGTTTAACAATGAAAAAGAACTGTTTTTACAAGGTTCTTTCAAAAAAGAAGAGTTATTTAATAACTATTTAAAAGTAATTGTAGAATAAGCAAAGCCTTAATATCTAATGAATTAGAAACTAAGGCTTTGCTCTGATAGCGACTTGGATTTCTCCGCATCGCGGTCTAATAATCACTTGTTAGACACTGCAAAAGTACAAAACATTTTTAATAGCAAAATAGATCTTTAAAAATCTTTTTCAATCAGTAGAATTTTACCTTCACTTTCCACTATCCTGTTTTTTATAGTTCGCACAAACAACAAAGCCAGCCCCACAGCTGACTTTCTTCCTTTTCTCCTAAAACAAACTCAACTGTTCCACGGGCAGTAGCTGAAATGTTTTGCGGTGGTGCTCAGTAGCGCCGTGCTCGGCGATAGCTTTGCGGTGTTCGGGGGTGGGATAGCCTTTGTTTTGCTGCCAATGGTACTCAGGGAACTGCTGGGCAAGGTCTTCCATATAGGCATCGCGGTAGGTTTTCGCAAGTATCGAAGCCGCTGCGATGGTTTGTATTTTGCCGTCGCCTTTCACCACACAAGCATAAGGAATTTTCTGGTAAGGTACAAACTTATTGCCGTCTACTGCAATAAATTCGGGGGTAGGGGAGAGCTGCGCAATAGCGCGGTGCATAGCCGTGATAGAAGCGCGGAGGATGTTCAGCTCGTCTATTTCGGCAGGAAGTACGTGACAAACGGCATAAGCCACTGCCTCACGCTCGATGATAGGTCGCAAGAGGTTGCGTTGTTTTTCGGTGAGTTGTTTAGAGTCGGTGAGGAGCTCATTTTTGAAGTCGGGGGGCAATATCACAGCTGCCGCTGTTACGGGACCCGCCAAACAGCCGCGCCCGGCCTCATCCGTACCCGCTTCTAATGAAGAATGATAGAATAATTGTAACATATCTCTTACCTCTTATCTCTTACCTAAAATAAGCGTTGAGCAGTTGCCTCCAAAGCCAAAGGAGTTAGAAAGCACGTGCTGTATAGGTTTGTATTTCAGTTCGGTTTGTGGGCGGATAGGCACTTCTTCCATTGGTGTGCTGAAGTTGAGGTTAGGGAATACCACCCCGTGTTGCAAGGCTAAAACGCTAAATACCGCTTCTACTGCCGAAGCTACTGCCAAAGTATGCCCCGTAAAGGCTTTGGTAGAACTAAAATCGGGGACGTGCTCGCCAAAGATACGCATTAAGGCGCGACTTTCGGAGAGATCGTTGTTTACGGTAGCTGTGCCGTGCGCATTGATATAATCGATATCTGCAGGGGTTAATCCTGCTGTTTGTAGGGCTTTTTGCATTGCTAAAAACGCACCTTCACCATCGGCGGAGGAGGCTGTTTGGTGATAAGCATCATTGGCATTGCCCCATCCTTTGATTTCTGCTAATATAGTAGCCCCGCGTTGTAGGGCATTTTCTTCGGTTTCCAATACCAAAAAAGCACCTGCTTCCCCTAAGTTTAAGCCCTTGCGATGTTGGTCGAAAGGCGTGCAGTCGGTATCCGAGAGAATCATCAGGGTATTAAAACCATTGATAGTGAATTTAGAGAGGGCATCGGCACCACCGGCAATGAGACAATTGGCTCTGCCGGTACGAAGGAGGTTGATAGCCGTTATTATAGCGTTTGCCGAAGAAGAGCAGGCAGTACTCACGCTGGTTACAACGCCTTTTATGCCTACATAATCGGCGATTTGGTGAGTTACCTCGCCTATATTGTGAGTAGTGATATAGCGTCGCAGGGGTTCATCATCACCATAGCGGAAGAAATAGTTTTCGGTCATATCCATACCTCCAACAGTAGATGCCATAATGAGTCCGCAGAGAGAGAGGTCTTTTTGGGTAAGACCAGCATTGGCAATCGCTTCTTGTAAGGCGATAATCCCCAAGAGAGAGGTGCGTGAATAGGCGTTCACTTCGGGTAATCGCAAAGCAGTAATAAGCTCAGCGTTCGTGCGTTTGATTTCGCCTACCTTGATGTGGTCGGCGTGAATGGTTGCTACATTTTCAATCCTGCTGATACCTGCTTGGCGATGGGTAAGGGCATAAAAATTCTCTCCGACAGTGTTACCTATCGAAGAGTTGATACCCATTCCCGTGATGACTATTTTTTTCGGCATCGCTATTTGGTGCGGTGAGCGGTGATGTAATCAGCCATTGTTTTCACCGATTGGAAGATTTCTTTTCCTTTTTTAGGGTCGTCTAAGCGGATACCGTAATTCTTGTCGAGCAGTACAATAAGTTCGAGAGCATCGATAGAGTCGAGGGCTAAGCCAGTGCCGAAGAGAGGCTCATTTTCATCGATATCCTCGGGGGTTACTTCTTCTAAGTTGAGTACTTCAATAATCTTGTTCTTGAGTTCTAAAATAAGTGCGTCCATTATAAATATATTAATATCAGGGGGCAAAGATAGTGAAGAATTAGCAAATTAGCAAATTTCGAAAATTAGCCGATTGAGCGACAAAAGAGGTATTTAAGAAATATTAATTGTATTTATATCACAGAAGAAACTTGTATTAAGTATTTCTATCTTTTGTTTTTGCCAAAAAGTTCTGAGTGGCTTCCTAATCTTTGAAGAATAATAGCTTTGTTTTCTATGTCTTCTTGCCAAATCAACAACAAATCAGGTTGTACGTGACATTCCCAACAACCTTTAAAATTACCCGTTAATAAGTGAGGAAGATTTTTTGAGGAATACCTTCAGTTCCTTCAAACATCAAAATTTCTACTATTTCTCTAATAGCTTTTTTCTTTATCTCTTGATTGGAAAATTTTTTGTACTCCTTTTTATAGGTTGTAGTTATAAAAATACTATATTTAAGGACTTTTTGTTCAGAGTCATTCATTAGCTAAATCTCTAAATAATTCATCGATATCAGTGTAGGCTTTTAATTTTCCTTCTTGATATTCTTTATTTCCTTCCTCAATAGCTTTAATAGTTTCTTCATTAGGAGTATAATCTTCCATTGGCTCAGCTACTATATGCGCTGGCTCTACTATTACATTGTATTTCTTGAATAACGATTCTACTATAGGTACATTCACATCGGGAACGCTGATGTGATAATTTACCATTCGGTTGTAACTTACAGCTTCCATATATTTCTTTTTTGCGGCAAAGATAGTGAAGAATTAGCAAATGAGCAAATTCCCTAATCTGCTAATTGGCAAATTGCCCTATAATCATCGTCTAAGAATTCAACCCAACCAGTGAGCACACTTTGGGCTTTGCCTTGCGCTAAAAGAGAGTTGCTGTATTGCTCTAAAAAGGGTTGTGCCTCCTCGTAACTATCGAATACAAAAAAACTGTTTTCGGTTTTCAGTTGGTGACGTATGCTTATCTCACCTAAACAGATGTTGGGCAGGGTGTAAACAAACACAGCGGGACTGGGGTAATATTCCTGCGGATTGGCAATAGATGCCTGATGCTTGCGGTCGGTATCGAGGCTGGCAGAGCGATTTGCAAATACTAAGGCTACACCGTTTTTCTCGGATTGTGAAAACGGACGTAACAATACTTCGGTGGCTAAGAAAGCGAGCTTGCTGAGGTTATCCATTTTGAAGAATTTAGGATACTCCATTTGCAGGGCTTTGAGGGCTTTTTTGGAGAAATCGGTAAATGATGTGCTTTTATCGGAGAAAAGCACTGAACCGTTTAGAGTGATGGTGTTGTTTTCTATAGTGCAGGTCTTCATAAGTGAATAGTGAAAAGTGAAAAGTTGTTATTTGTGGGCAAAGGTAGGAATAATTTGCCAATTTGCTAATTTGCTAATTTACTAATTTACAAATTTACCGATTTGTTAATTCGCTAATTATGTAGTATCTTTGTCGGCAGTAACAAAAATGCTTCTCTATGAAAAAGTTTTTATTAGGTTTGCTTTGCTTCTTGTGTTTAGTGATAGCTACGCTCTACCTCACCGGCTATGGCTATATCCTCAAAGCAGTGGCAATGGTCTATGGCACAGGACATACCACTACTTTCCTCGATGATTATACGTATTTTGACAATCGTACGATTGCTAAAAGCTCCGCCGCTCAACCTTGGGCGATTTCTTTGGATTACAACAAAACTCCCGAAACTCCCGAACTGCAAAATGCACATCAAAAATACGGCACTGTGGCTTTTCTCATCATCAAAGGGGATAGCATTTGGCACGAACAGTATTTTGATAATTACAACTCTAAAAGTATGAGCAATTCGTTTTCTATGGCGAAGAGCTATGTATCAGCACTTTTAGGTAGGGCTATTGCCGATGGCTATATCAAGAGCCTCGACCAAAAGGTGAGTGATTTTTTTCCTGAATACAAAGAAGGTTTTGCGGCACAGCTAACAGTAGGCGATCTCTCTTCTATGGCGTCGGGTCTCGATTGGGATGAATCCTACTACAACCCTTTCTCTATCACTACTCGCGCTTATTTTGACAAGGAATTTCGCGAGAAGATGTTGCACTTAAAAATTACATCACCCCCAGGGAAATCGTTTAAATACCTCAGTGGGAATACTTTCCTCTTAGGGATGGTTTTAGAAAAAGCTACGGGCAAAACGCTTACCCAATACCTCACCGAGAGTCTTTGGCAACCAATGGGTTGTGAGAGTGATGCCCTTTGGCAATTGGATAGCGAGGAGAGCGGATTGGAAAAAGCATATTGCTGTATTGCCTCTAATGCACGTGATTTTGCGCGTTTGGGGAAACTCTATCGCGACCACGGCAAATGGAATGGCAAACAGTTGTTAGACTCCACTTTTGTAGCCACCTCAGTACAACCGCGCTTTGCCGAGAGTCCGCAGTATGGTTATGGCTGGTGGTTGTTAGACTACAAAGGAATTCATTTCTTTATGATGCGCGGACACTTAGGGCAATATGTGATTGCCAATCTTACGGATGATGTTATCATTGTGCGCTTAGGACACCACACTGCCTCCAAACCCTCCGAAGAAACTATCTACCCTCAAGACATCTACGACTATATCGATGAGGCGTATAAGATGTTAGGGGTCAGGATTTAGGTTTCAGGATTTAGGTTTCAGGTGTCAGTGGTCAGGTTTCAGGGGGCAGTGCTGTAGGGGCGTTTTGCAAACGCCCACACTAATAGGTTTTGCAAAAGCCCCCACACCAATAAGTTTTGCAACCGCCCACACTAATAAGTTTTGCAACCGCCCACACTAATAAAACCTTTCGCGCAGGGACTGCGATTTATTTACAATTTATTTTTGTTTGACTATAATTATGAAAGATTTTCCTTTTGAAGAAGAAAAAGAATATATCGCGATGGTGGAGGCGAGTAAGTGCAGAACCTATATAGGTTTTATAGAGGCACTCAACGATGCCTTTTTCATTCATACCGGTCAGGAGCCTCATATCAATGATACGATGTGGTATATATTTTCATCGGATGTAGGGCATCGCAAGATAAAGATACTTTTTATGCGCAGTGGAGCCTTGAAAAAACTGCCTATTTATCACGAAATCACCGTTGATTTAGAACAGTGGAAACGCTATTGGGAAGCCGAAAATCCCAAAAACCAATTAGAATGGGAGTTTTGTTGAGGTAAGAGGTGTGTAGTCCCAAATTCGTGTAATCTGTGGGCTTTTAATAAAAATAAAAAATGGAAAGAA
>NZ_KB291387.1:0-35136 GCF_000318295.1 Capnocytophaga sp. oral taxon 326 str. F0382 | reverse complement strand
GCTTTTAATAAAAATAAAAAATGGAAAGAAAATACAAAGCCAGTACCGCCTTAAGAGTCCTCTCTTTAGGAATTTTTCAACACGCTGTGAGTATTAAAAACGGGGTGTTGCGTACTACTTGTGGTTTTCTGTTTAGGATAAAACCTATTAAAATAGAGGATATTACTTATATAGAGTGTTATACTAAAAGAGTAAGGGTAAAAGGAGGGTATGTAAATAGAACCTATTATAAATTTGTTGTAAAAGGTGAAAAACATCGTTTGTTAAGGTTTTATCTGCTCTATGCCAAAGAAATGCAACAGCTACTAAAAGATATAAGGCAGCTCAATCCTAAGGTTGAGTACTCTGTTGAAATACGGGAATTTATGAATACATATATTAAGCCCTATAAAATCCATTTTGATTTTACACCTATCGACGAGCAACCCAAAGCTAAGCGTTATGCCAAAATCCACCGCCCTTTTATTCTGCAACACCCTTCAGTGGATGTAGCTCATAATTGGCTGATGATTATTTTAGTTATGGCACCTATTTTCATAGGGAATTCAATTGTTTTGGGAGTTTTATTAGGATGTTTTGGAAGCAGAACAAATTCTATGTTCATTCCTCCAATGGCAGTAAGTTTTTTTCCTCTTTTTAATGTGGGGATGGGGCTGTCTTTAGCTTTATATGGTTCTTCTGATGGCTGGCAAAAAATAAAGAAAAACCTTTACATAGCTGCTATTTGTCTCTTTTTAGGGCTGTTATTTGGATCATTAGGAGTTATAATCTAAAGTAAATGTTTGTAAATTATCAATTGTCAATTGAAAAGATATAAAGCCAGTGCCGTTTTAAGAGTCCTCTCTTTAGGACTTTGTCGCGATGCGATTAGCATTGCGGCAGGGCGAATGCGCTCTACTTATGCCTTATTTAGCTTTAAACCAATGGAAGTAGAGAATATTACTACTATACGTTATAGAGAAGTAGAGCATTATGACAATGAAGGAGGAACTTTTGAAGTTACCTATTACGAGTTTTTTGTAAAAAACGAAAAACCACGCTTGATTGTCTACTACGTGTTAGATGGCGATGAAATGCAACAATTGCTAAAAGACCTCAAAATACTGAACCCTAAGATTTATTACCCTCCTGAACTGCAGATGTTTATCAATACTCCTATTCAGCCCTATAAAATCCATTTTGATTTTAAACCTATCAACCAAAAAAATAAGGAAGAGCGCGAAGCAAAAGTAAGTTTGGAATTTCGCTTGCAACACCCCTCAAAAGAAGTTGCTCATCTTTGGCTGACACTTTTGTTAGGTGCAATCCCTTTTTTTGTGATAATGCCATTTTGGATTTGGTGGGGACAAATATTTAAAGGGGTAAGTGTCTGGATTTCATCGGTTTTTATAACACTTTCAATAGTTGCCTTTTCTAT
This sequence comes from Capnocytophaga sp. oral taxon 326 str. F0382, assembly GCF_000318295.1. Lineage (NCBI taxonomy): Bacteria > Pseudomonadati > Bacteroidota > Flavobacteriia > Flavobacteriales > Flavobacteriaceae > Capnocytophaga > Capnocytophaga sp. oral taxon 326. The sequence goes on along the minus strand of NZ_KB291387.1, from coordinate 33,719 downwards.
AGTGATGTTTCATTTAGGAATGGCTCTCTATGGTCTTTATGAAGGAAAACAAAAACTTTTGAAATACGTTTATATAGGTGGTTTTTGTTGGTTTTTTGCTTTGTTCTTAGAACTTCTAATATATTTTTTTTAGCAAAAAGGTGAAATTCGTAGGCTTTTAATAAAAATGGAATGAAAAAAGTATTATTATTCATAGTTTTAATTACTATTGCCAAAACTTATTCGCAAACCTCAACTGCGTGGCAATTGGTATGGGAAGACGATTTTAATCGCAAAGATATCTTTTCAACGGCTGTATGGTCTAAAATCCCCCGTTGTGAAAAAATTGATTGGTGCAATACAATGAGCGATCACAAAAGTCTGTTTAAAATTAAAAAAGGTAACCTTATTTTGTCAGGCAAACCCAACCCACGCCACAAAACCGACCCCAATCAGTACATTACCGGAGGTGTTTTTACCAAAGGCAAGATGTATTTTACTTTTGGGAGGATAGAAGTGCGCTGTAAGTTAGAGGGCGTACAAGGTTCTTGGCCTGCCATTTGGATGCTTCCCCAAAGTATTAAATGGCCTAAAGGAGGTGAGATTGATATTCTTGAGCGCCTCAACAACGATGCTTTTGTATACCAAACCGTACATTCGCCCTACACTCAAAAAGGCAATACGGAGTACCCCAAACACTCAGCAACAGCCCCCATCCGCCCAACTGACTACAATGTATATGCTGTAGAATGGGATAAGGAAGCTGTACGTCTTTATGTAAACGATAGTCTTTCACTTACTTACCCACGCATACCTGAAAAAGAAACCGAAGGACAATATCCTTTCACACAAGAACCTTACTACCTGCTAATTGATATGCAACTTGGTGGCAGTTGGGTAGGAGATGTAAAACCCTTCAAAAAGCCCGTAAAAATGTACATAGATTGGGTGCGGTATTACCAAAAAACTGATTGATTGTTATTGAGGTGTGAGAAAGTATCTGAATTTACGAAATAATTCACCGTCACGTGAAAATTCGTGTAATTCGTGGGCTTTTAATAAAAATAAAAAATGGAAAGAAAATATAAAGCCAGTGCCGCTTTAAGAGTCTTCTCTTTAGGGTTTTGCAAGCACGCTGTTCATATTGAAAACGGCGTGCTGAGGACTACTTGTGCTCCTCTCCCTAATATGAAACCTATAAAAATTAAGGATATACTCTCGGTGCGATGTTATGAAAAAGGGACTTACTATAGAGGCACAATTACTTATTGTATTTACTATGAATTTGCTGTGAAAGGCAAAACACCACAATACTTGCGTTACAATGTGTTGGATGGTGATACAATGCAGCGTTTGCTCAAAGACCTTAAGATGATTAATCCTAATATTTTCTTCACTCCTGAAGTAAAAGCCTTTGTGAATACCCCCATTCCTAAATACAAAATACACCTCGATTTTACACCTATCGACGAGCAACCCAAAGCTGAGCAGTATGCCAAAACCCAACGCCCTTTTATTCTGCAACACCCTTCAGTGAATGTAGCTCATAGCTGTATAAGTTTTTTGATTGAAATGAGCTCTGTTGCTTTATTTATGTTGATTTTATGTGCAAGTATTTTTCTACTACCTAAAGGCTTATTTTTCATCGCTATACCTCTTATTCTTATAGCTTTTATGACTTCTATAATGCCATTTTTGCATTTAAGTATGAGTGTTTATGGAACTTATGGAGGTTGGAAAAAGATAGAGACCAATGTTACAATAACTATTTTAGTACTCCTTGTATTATTCGTTTTTTGTTTATTCTTTGGAGTGAATTGGTGGAGGTTTTTGAAATGAAACTGAAGTTTTTTATCCGTTTTTGCTCAATTGAAAATATTCTAAAAAACTTAAAATCGCATTTGTGTCGCTACACTTTGCTAAAGTTTCAATTGTTTGTCGTACTACGACCTTTGGCAAAGTTGATTACTCTGATAATCAGTTGCTTTTTTTGTATATTGTAGGGGCGATTTGCAAATCGCCCTCTAAGAATGAGCCTATTTGGTCATTTGTTATTGGAAGAATTATCTGGCAGTTTGAAATTAATGGGATAAGCAAAGGTCACAGCGGTTGGGACGCCTTTCATTTTACCTGGGATAAGACAGGGTAAGCTATTAATAAGAAAAACGGCTTCTTCTTCCAATATTTCGTCAGTGCTACGTTTTCCTATTATGGTAACAGTGCCATCAGTATTGATGCGAAAAACAATCATCGATCTTCCTTCTATTTTCGCCGCAAGGGATTTTGGAGGATATTTTAAATGAATCTTCACATAGTTATCTAATTGCTTTTTAAAGCATTCAGTTTGTCTGTCGTTAGGAACTTCTTTGCAGGCTTCAAACATAGGTTTTTCTTCTGCAATAGCAAATGGAATATCAATTGGAGGTTTTTCTTCTGAAGGAGTAGGAATGCCTAATTTAACTTGTGCATAGCCGTTGGCTACAACTGCTAAGCATATTGCTAAAAAGATTTTTGATAAGGTTTTCATTGTTTGTGTGTTTTAGCTAAAAAGCACAATAAATATGCCAAGCTTTATTTGCGATTAGGATTTTTTTATGGTCAACTAAAAAGCATTAATCCTTTAAAAAAGTGGGGATATTGCAAAAAGGTTAGCTCTATTGCAGAAAACTCCTTATCTTTGTCCCCTCTATAATAAAAATAAACATCTATCATACTACAATATGCAAGAACAAGAAACTCAAATATACGGCATTCGTGCCCTGATAGAAGCCCTCAAAGCAGGCAAAACCATCGATAAAGTCTTTTTGCAAAAAGGCTTACAAGGTGGTTTGTATAAAGAGTTAATGCCCTTATTGCAAGCAGCCCAAGTGCCAGTGCAGTATGTGCCCGTTGAGAAGCTGAACCGCCTTACCAAGAAAAACCACCAAGGGGTAGTGGCAAATCTTTCCCCCGTAGATTATCACAATTTTGAGGATTTGGTGATTTCGGTTACCGAAAGCGGAGCCACACCGCTTTTTCTTGTGTTAGACCACCTCTCGGATGTGCGCAACTTTGGGGCAATTATCCGCACGGCAGAGTGTACAGGCGTTTCGGGGATTATCATTCCTAAGCGCGGCAGTGTGAGCATCACCGCCGATACTGTCAAAACCTCGGCTGGAGCTGTGTTTCGCGTGCCTATCTGCAAGGTCGAAAACCTCGTAGATGCTGTGTATTACCTGCAAGGCAGTGGCATCAGGGTAGTAGCAGCGACCGAAAAAACAAACCAATTGCTATACGCCGAAGACTTTACCGTGCCTACCGCTATTGTGATGGGCGCTGAAGATGTAGGTGTATCGCCTGCTGTATTGAAGGTAGTAGATAGCAAAGCCAAATTGCCAATGGTAGGCGATATTAGTTCGCTAAACGTTTCGGTAGCTTGTGCCGTCTTCTTATACGAAGTAGTAAAACAACGCCTCTAACCTCTAACTCCTAACACCAATGAACCGCCAACAAACTCGAGGAGTTATACTGCTCCTCGTTCTTATCGTCGCGCTGCAATTCGCCTTTCGCAACTGTGAATTTTGCCATACTTTCACTCCCGTCGAAACTGCGTTGGGCTACCGCGAAATGGATTCGTTAAGGGCACTCGCGACTGCCCTTAAAAAGGATACCATCTATCCCTTTAATCCTAATTTCATCACTGACTATAAAGGTTTTAAACTCGGACTTACTCCAGAGCAAATCGACCGTTTACAAGCCTTTCGCGCACAGAATAGGTACGTAAATTCGGCTCAAGAATTCCAACAAGTAACGGGTGTTTCGGATAGTGTGCTCGCCAAAATTGCTCCTTCTTTCAAATTCCCCGACTGGGTGAAAAATCGCAAAACAACTGCTTATAACTATGAGTATCCCTCTTCTAAACATTTTCCCAAACAAGATATCAACACGGCTACTGCCGAAGCGCTGATGAAAATCTACGGCATAGGCGAGGGTTTTTCTAACCGTATTTTGAAATACCGCGACAAACTACACGGCTTTACCTATATCGACCAAGTGGCTGAGGTATACGGACTTGACAAAGAGGTCTACCAACGTGTAGCCGAACGCTTTGAGGTACAAACTGCTCCCGTGATAGAGAAAAAGAACATCAATGCACTCAATATGTATGAACTGAGCAAAATACCCTATGTGAAATACGGCGAAGGTAAGAAGATTGTAGGCTTGCGTTCAGAACTCGGTGCTATCAAATCTTTTGATGACCTTTTGCAAATCGAAGGTTTTGATAAAGAACGCATCGCCCGCTTGCAGTTGTATTTGTATATTGAATAGGCACTACAGTTTGCCAATAGACTTTGTCAAAGTCCTTGGACTTTGACAAAGTCTATCACAAAGTCTATCAGCATAAAAATAAAGGGGTAGCCCAACAATGAGCCACCTCTTTTAATTTCCAAATTTGCTAATTTCCAAATTTCTTAATTGTGTAGCATATTTTTAGGGTCTAACACTTCATCTAATTTCTCTTTAGAGAGCAATCCGTGTGCTAACACCAAATCATAAACTGATTTACCTGTTTGTAAGGCTTCTTTGGCAATTTTGGTACTGTTCTTATAACCGATATGAGGGTTGAGAGCTGTTACAATACCAATGCTGTTTTTCACCATATTGAGGCACACCTCGCGGTTGGCAGTGATGCCTTCCACGCATTTAGTGCGCAAAGTATCAATAGCGCGTTCTAAGAATACGATTGATTCTATAATGCTTTGGCACAATACAGGCTCCATTACATTCAATTGTAACTGACCAGCCTCAGCAGCAAAAGTAACAGTAAGGTCGTTGCCTATCACCTTGTAGCACACTTGGTTCACCACTTCGGGGATTACAGGATTTACTTTCCCTGGCATAATAGACGAGCCTGGTTGCATAGCAGGAAGATTGATTTCGTTGAGTCCTGCACGAGGTCCTGAAGAGAGCAAACGCAAGTCGTTACAAATTTTAGAGAGTTTCACCGCCATACGTTTCAATGCCGATGAGTAAATCACGTAAGACCCAGTATCAGGAGTAGCTTCTACGAGGTTCGCAGCGGTTACAAAAGCATCGCCAGTGAGTTTGGCTAAGTTCTCAGCACATAGTTTGGCATAGCCTTTAGGAGCGTTGAGCCCTGTACCGATAGCGGTTCCTCCCATATTGATTTCCAAGAAAAGATTGGCATTGCTTTGCAGGCGAGCGATTTCCTCTTCTAAGTTGGCTGCAAAAGCCTCAAACTCTTGACCAAGGGTCATAGGTACTGCATCTTGTAATTGGGTGCGACCCATTTTAATTACATCGGCAAACTCTTGTCCTTTTTTGCGGAAAGCCTTGATGAGCAATTGCAATTTCTCAATAAGGGTTTTATTCATCATAATCACCGCCAATTTCACGGTGGTAGGATAAGCATCGTTAGTAGATTGCGATTGATTCACGTGGTCGTTAGGTGAGCAGTGTAAATAATCGCCTTTCTCGTAGCCCATAAGCTCTAAAGCGCGGTTAGCAATCACTTCATTGGCATTCATATTCACCGAAGTACCTGCTCCCCCTTGAATCATATCCACCAAAAACTGACTGTCAAATTTCCCAGCAATCACTTCTTTACAAGCCTCGCTGATAGGTTTGAGGAGTGTATCGGGCAATAGCCCCAAAGCGTGATTAGTTTGAGCAGCAGCCAGTTTCACATAGCCAATAGCCTTCACAAAAGCGGGATAGTCACCCATTTTAGTGCCGGTAATGCGGAAATTCTCGATAGCGCGTTGAGTTTGCACACCGTAATAAGCATCGGCGGGCACTTGCAAATCGCCGATAAGGTCTGATTCTGTTCTAAATTTTGTCATAATTATTATTATTGTTAGTCGTTAGAAAATAAGGAGTTAGGAATTAGAAAAAATCGCGGTAAAATTACGAAAGATTTCTGATATAAGAAAGAAAAAGAAGTATAAACTTTTGGTAATGAAAATCTATTGCCATACACTTAAATTAGGACATTAAACTATTTTTTATTACCTTTGCCCCGATGATAGGTTTCAGGGGTCAGGGGATAGGTTTCAGGTGTTAGCCTCGTCAGACTTGTCTGACCCGTCCGCCTCGTCCGCCTCGTCCGATAAATCATAAACAACATTCACTATTTTTATTTTGAAGTGATTTTTCAGTTATTTTTGTAGTGAACTCCGTGGGAGAATTTAATCTATAGAAATCAATTGCACCAGTAGTAAATTTTAAAAGATAATTCAAAAAAATCCCCTTGCAGTAGCAACCGCAAGAGGATTTTTTAATTGTTATCTATTAACCGTTAATTGTTAATTTTTAACTGTTAATTGTTAATTGTTATTTTACTCCGTGCATCATTGCTTGAAGTTTCTTGTTGAGGAGTATCATTCCTAAACCGCAGAGGATTACAAATCCTGATACGGCAGTAAACACTACACTCGCACCGAGTTTTTCTACATAAGAAGCAATTACCCCTCCTATGGAGTTGGCAAAGAAGGCTGCCATCATCCAAACTCCCATCATAAGTCCTGCTAAGCGTGGAGGTGAAAGTTTAGTAACGGTAGAAAGTCCTACAGGCGATAAGCACAACTCACCGATGGTATGGGTGAGGTAAGTGAGTATCAACCACGCCAAGCTCGCTTTTACAGCAACATCTTTAGGGTCTACCCCTATAGCGCCACCGCGTTCGTACACAGCGCCAAGCATAAAGAAGAACCCTACCCCAAGAAGGATCATCCCTAATCCCATTTTGAAAGGTGTAGTGAGGCGTTGTCCCATTTTAGTACCCCAGAATGTTGCAAACACTGGAGCTAACAACACGATAAACAATGGGTTTACTGATTGGAACCAAGCGGTAGGAATTTCAAAGCTACCTACTACACGGTTGATATAACTATCGGTGTAGAGGGTGAGTGATGAACCCGCTTGTTCAAAGCCAGCAAAGAAGAATATCGCAAAGAAGAAGTAGATAAAGATTACTGCAATACGTTCTTTTTCTTCTTTGGTAAGTGGTTTATGAGCTTCAGCTTCTGAAAGTTCTACTGCTTTTTTGGTTGAGCCTTTGGCTTTCAAACCGAGGTCTCCTAAATATTTCTGTGCAAAGAAAATAAATATCAATTCACCGATGAGCATCCCTATAGCCGCTGCTCCAAAGCCGAATTTGTAACCGAACGACATTGCCACTTCGCCTGTATTGGCATCAATAGCGGTTTTGGCAAAGATATTATCGGTGAGGAATCCGGTGATAAGAGGTGCCAAGAAAGCCCCTAAGTTGATACCCATATAGAAAATAGAGAAAGCTGAGTCAAGGCGTTTATCACCCGATTCATAGAGTCCTCCTACTAAGGCTGAAATGTTTGGTTTAAAGAACCCATTACCAATGATGAGCAGGAAGAGCCCTAAATAAAGTCCTGCGTGGCTCGTCCAAGCAAAGAGGGTTGCCTCACCCAAGAACATTATAAATCCTCCTAACAACACCGATTTGCGTTGTCCTAAGAAGTTATCGGCTATCCATCCACCAATTAGCGGGGTGAAATAGGTGAGACCAGTGGCAAAGCCATAAATAAGACTCGCTGTAGCTTTATCGAAAGCCAAACCGCCTTCAAGCCACGTTTTGGTGAGGTATAACATCAAAATACCGCGCATTCCATAGTAACTGAAACGCTCCCACATCCCTGTTAGGAACACCAAATAAAGCCCCTTAGGGTGCTTTTTCTTCTCATTTTCTACGTTTGTATCCATTTATTAATAAATTAAGGTTTGTTTATAAATTAAAATTCTACAGTTTATAAGTTTTGTTCAATAAAATTCGTCATTTTTGTGTATAACTGAAAGCGTGTGCTGCCGGTGTTGTCGTAAATACCGTGGTTCTTATCAGGATAGATGAGCCAATCGAAATCTTTTTGCAAACTCACTAAAGTTTCTATCAGCACCATTGCGTTCTGTACGTGTACATTGTCGTCGGCACTACCGTGAATGAGCAGGTATTTTCCTTTGAGTTTGGCAGCGTGAAACAACGGTGAATTTTCGTCGTAACCCTTGGCATTCTCTTGGGGGGTACGCATAAAGCGCTCGGTGTAAATAGTGTCGTAAAAACGCCAATTGGTAACAGGGGCTACTGCTATTGCCATTTTGAATATATCGCCTTTTTGAAACAGACAGTTAGACGACATAAATCCACCAAAACTCCAACCCCATATTCCTATTCTGCTCTTGTCGATATAAGGATAATCGCCTACCAGCTGGGCGACATCAGCTTGGTCTTCAACTTCGTATTTACCCAGTTGCTGATAGGTACATTTCTTAAAGTCAGTTCCTTTATAGCCCGTGCCACGACCGTCTACACATAGCACTATATAGCCTTTTTGGGTGAGCATTGCGTGCCAAAAGTCGTTCATATCCCACCACTGGTCGGCTACTTCTTGTGAGCCTGGTCCTGAGTATTGGTACATCAATAGGGGGTATTGCTTTTTAGGGTCGAAATCCTTAGGTTTGAGCATATAAGCGTTGAAAGTACCCTTAGCAGTTTTTAGTTCCATAAACTCTTTTTCGGGCAAATTGTAAGCTTTGAGTCGCTGGGTATATTCGGCATTGCTAATGATTTCTTTGAGTTGTTTGCCGTTTTTGGTGTCGTTCAGCGTATAGCGCGGAGGCGTAGTAGCATTGGCAAAAGCGTGAATATACATTGTATAATCGCCACTGAATGTGCCTTTGTTCGTTCCTGCCTCAGTAGAGAGTGCGCGAGGGGCTTTGCCTTTGAGGCTCACTGCATAGAGTCCTCGGCGGGTAGAACCTATTTGGGTAGATTGGTAGAACAACTGTTGGGTTTTAGGGTCATAACCATAGCAATCGGTTACTTCCCAATTGCCGCGTGTGAGTTGGCGTACCAATTTTCCTTTGGCATTACAATAGTAAAAATGGTTATGCCCGTCTTTCTCCGATTGGTAAATAAAGCTATTATCGGGTAAAAATAGTATATCCTTGTTAATGCTTACATAAGTCGCGCTGGTTTCCTTCACTAAGGAAGTCGTTGCCTTCGTCTGGCTATTCACTTGTAAAAGTTGCCAATCGTTTTGGTGGCGGTTGAGGGTCTGCACTGTGAGTTTATGAGGGTCGTTTGTCCATTGCAAACGCGGGATATAATAGGCATTGAGTGGTATTTCGGCAACCGATTGGTTAGCCACAGTGTAGATGTGCAAACTCACCGCCGAATTAGCTTCCCCTGCTTTGGGATATTTGAAAGTATAAGGGGTAGGGTAGAGGTCGTAACCGTAGATATCCATTGAAAATTCGGGTACTTTGCGCTCATCCGAACGTATAAACGCTAACTGACTGCCATCGGCATTCCAAGCAAAGAGTTTCACAATCCCGAACTCTTCTTCATACACCCAATCGGCAGTGCCGTTGATAATAGCATTCTTTTGTCCGTCGGTAGTGATTTGGGTTTCTTCGCCAGTGGCGAGGTCGTATAAATACAAGTTGTTTTCGTATACAAAAGCCAATTGCTTACCGTTAGGTGAAAAAGTAGGGACTTGTATGCGCTTGTCGCTCACTTTTTTAAGGTCGCCAGTGGTGAGGTCGTACAGAAAATAATCGGCTATAAACGAATGGCGGTAGATGTCCTCTTTGCGAGTAGCGATAAGGAGTTTTTTCTCATCGGCTGAAAAATCATAACCTTCAATCCTACTCACTCTATCGTTAGCCTGAAAGAGGGTTTGTACTTTGGTGAGCGTTGCAAAGTCGTAGAGGTTGATTTCTTGAGCGCGTTTTTCGCGATTGTACTCTAACACAGTGTATTGAGGAGTGTGTTGCAACGCTTTGAGGTTGAACATACGCTCAGGGTAGAAAGTGCCCTTAGTCCAAATCTCTTGAAGTGTTTGGGCAGGCAATAGGTAATAAGTAGCAGGTAATAAGTAACAGATAAGCAGAAGTGCGCAAAAGTACAAAGCCTTGCGCCCATATAAGTTTTTATGTAGTGTATATTTCGTCATTCGTAATTCGTCATTCGTAATTCGTCATTCGTAATTCGTCATTCGTAACTTGTTAAGGTATATTTCGTCATTCGTCATTCGTCATTCGTAACTGATTTGAGCCGTCAATATTAGGAATAATTTTTGAGATAGCAGCAATTTTTTAACATCTTTTTTTGGGGAGAGGTTTTTTTTAAGCTGATTTTTAATGGATTACAAGTTTTGGATATATTGATAAAAAGTACTATTTTTGTACCTCAAAACGAGCCGTCTTATCGTGACTGGTCTGACAAATTAATGAACAATGGGAACACTTACAATATATTTGAGTAAAAAGCAAAGTATTTTTCATACAATCGTATTTTTGTTACTTTCAGTAATGCCTTTGATTTTCTATATTATAACATCTTATAGGTCAGAATATTTTTTTGAACGAAAAAATATAGCGATAGGCTTACTGATGTTTTTCATAGCATTTATATTTTTTAAGGCGTTAAAAGGAGAGTTCTTTTTTCTTCGGTTAAAAGACCCTAAAATAACTTTCACTGATGAAGGTATTCTTTTTGATGAATATATTCAGGGAAAGGAAAAGTGGGAAGAGATTGCTCATATTAACTTTGGAAAGAGAGTAATGATGCGAAAGCCTTCTAAAAAATACAGTAGTATGGTGATAGTTTTGAAAAATAAAGCTACGGTTAAGTTTAATAAGTTTTCATCAACGCCTTTTGATAAACATTTTATAGAGATTGACACTGCATTTTTCAAAGAGAATGTCAATGATGAAATAGAGCGCATTATAGAATTTATTAGCACCCATTGCAGTAGGTACGAATGCTATAAAGTACCACATCAAACGAAGTTTGTTTTCAAGTGAGGTCTCAAACTGCGAGTTCATAGCTTGTGTGCCTATATAGTACTCACTTTCCTTCTTTTTGGCAATCTCAGTAAAAAATAGTACTTTTGTACCCCTTTTTAAACCTACTTTATAATATCTAAAATAATGAAATTCAATATAGTTTCCGATTTTGCCCCTACGGGCGACCAACCTCAGGCTATCGACCAGTTAGTAAAAGGTATAGAGCGCGACGATAAGTACCAAGTGTTATTAGGCGTTACGGGCTCTGGAAAGACTTTTACTATCGCTAATGTGGTAGAACGCATTCAGCGCCCTACTCTTGTGTTGGCTCATAACAAAACGCTGGCTGCCCAGTTGTATTCTGAATTTAAGGCTTTCTTCCCCAATAACGCGGTGGAATACTTCGTTTCTTATTATGACTACTATCAGCCAGAAGCCTATATCCCTTCCACGGGTACTTATATCGAAAAAGACCTCTCTATCAACGATGAAATTGAAAAACTGCGCCTTAGTACAACTTCTGCCCTCTTGTCGGGAAGGCGTGATGTGCTGGTTGTCGCATCGGTGTCGTGTTTGTATGGTATCGGTAACCCTGTGGAATTCCAAAAGAACGTAATCACCCTAAAGCAAGGCGACGTACTCCCCCGTACCAAGCTGATGCATAGATTAGTACAAAGTCTCTATGCCCGCACGACCGCCGAATTTAGGCACGGCAATTTCCGCATCAAAGGCGATGTGCTTGATGTCTTCCCAGGTTATGACGACAACGCCTTCCGCATTCACTTCTTTGGCGATGAAATTGAAGAGATAGAGCAGTTTGACCCTACTACCAATCACGTGTTAGACCACTACGAGAGCCTCAATATCTACCCCGCTAATATGTTCGTTACCTCCCCTGATATTCTCCAAAAAGCAATATGGAACATTCAACAAGATTTGGTGAAACAGGTAGAGTTCTTCGAGGCATCAGGCAAACCTTTAGAAGCCAAACGATTGAAAGAACGCACTGAGTTCGACCTTGAGATGATACGCGAATTGGGCTATTGTTCGGGTATTGAAAACTACTCTCGCTATTTAGACGGTAGAGAACCTGGTACTCGTCCGTTTTGCTTGATTGATTACTTCCCTAAAGATTTCTTGATGGTGATCGACGAGAGTCACGTAACCGTCTCACAAGTGCACGCGATGTATGGTGGCGACCGCAGTCGTAAGGAGAATCTCGTGGAATACGGTTTCCGATTGCCCGCCGCGATGGATAACCGTCCGTTGAAGTTTGAGGAGTTTGAAGCGCTTCAAAATCAAGTGATTTACGTGAGTGCTACCCCCGCCGACTATGAGCTCCAGCAAACACAAGGCGTGTACGTAGAGCAGGTAATACGCCCCACTGGCTTGCTCGACCCTGAAATAGAAGTGCGACCCAGTGCCAACCAGATAGATGATTTGGTAGAAGAAATACAAGTGCGCACCGAAAAAGACGAGCGTATATTGGTAACCACCCTTACCAAGCGAATGGCAGAGGAACTTACCAAATACCTCACTCGCATTGGCGTTAGGTGTCGTTATATTCACAGCGATGTGGATACATTGGAGCGCGTGGAGATTATGCAAGATCTCCGCAAAGGACTCTTTGATGTGCTCATAGGGGTAAACCTCCTCCGTGAGGGCTTAGACCTGCCCGAAGTATCGCTCGTCGCTATCCTCGATGCCGATAAAGAAGGCTTTTTGCGTTCCACTCGTTCGCTCACTCAAACGGTAGGACGGGCTGCCCGCAACGTGAATGGCAAAGCGATAATGTACGCCGATAAGATTACTGAGAGTATGCAACGCACCATAGATGATACCAATTACCGCCGTGAAAAACAGATGAACTACAACAAAGCGCACAACATCACGCCTCAGCCTTTGCACAAGAAGATAGAGAACAGCCTCAGCAAGAGCCCTATAACCGAATTTCACTACGATCCTTCGTTTAAGGAACACATAGCTGCGGAAACCCAATCAGTATATTTATCGGCTAAGGAGTTGGAAAAGAAAATCAAGGAGACACGCAAATTGATGGAGGCAGCAGCCAAAGACCTTGATTTCGTAAAAGCTGCCCAATACCGCGATGAACTAAAGAAATTGCAGGAATTAGCAAATTAGAGAATTAGCAAATTAGAGAATTAGCAAATTAGAGAATTAGCGACTTGCTCCTTTGCCAAAGTTGATGACAACCTTTATAAATAAAGATTTTTCTCTCTGATACTCTCTGAGTCTCTCCAAGATTCTCTTAGATTTTCTGAGATTTTCTGAGATTTTCCTGAATTAAAATGTTAAAAAAATTGCTAATCACAAATTGTTTTGTATATTTGCCCCCATCAATTAAAAACTAATAATACAATGAGAAAGACAATTTTGGCCTTAATGGCAACAGCAGCTATTGTAGCTTGCAGCAAAAGTGATGACAAGGAAGATGACCACATTAGTGGAAAATTCCCTACAAAAATCACACAAATTGTAGGAACAGAACGTGTTGTGCATACTTATGAAATGCAAGATGCTACTCATCCTAAAAAAGAAACAATTACTACTTATCAAGGTTCTTCTACTAAAGGAAAAGTAAAAACCCACGAATTTACTTATGACAGTAACAACCGCTTGATTTCTAAAGTAGACCCTACTGATGAGCCAAGTGTTTGGTATCTTAGTAACTTTTCTTACAATGCTAATGGAAAGTTAGAAAAAGAGGAAAGGGTTTTTGTTACACTTCCTTATATAATTAAGAATTACGAGTATGCTAATGACAAATTGACCAAAAAAGTAGAAAAACCTGCTAGTAATGGTGATGGGGATTATATTACCACTACTTTTGAGTATCCTAGTGCTAATATGGTGAGAGTTACTAAAACTTCTTATTCAGTAGATAAAGCTAAAAAAGGAGATGATGTAAACGAATGGCACGTCTATACATTAGGTGCTAATGGCAATGTAGTAAAAGATGAGTACAGAACGGCTACTCATAACTACGAGACAACTTATGAGTATGATACTAAAATTAACCCTGAGTACGTTAGCTTTAGAGTACAAGCTACTCCCGATCATTTCGTAACCCTTACTCCTAACAATATCACAAAAAAAACAGTAATAACTACTGAACTTGCTAATTCAAAAGTTACTAAAGCCGTATATCGTTACGATATTCAGTATGATGGTGATTATCCTATCCAAATCAAAGTTTATTCAGTACCTGAAGATAAAACTGCTGGTGAAGCACTTGTCCAAACCACTGAATACACTTACTAAAAACATCTAAACCTCAATTAGAAAATACACTTTGCCAAAGGTAATAGCCCGTGCGGCTCGCACCTTTGGCAAAGTTTTTTGTTGGCTATTAATTGTTAATTATCAATTGTTTTGTATCTTTGCCACGAATAATTAAAAACTAATAATACAATGAGAAACATTTTATTTATATTATCCGCTTTTATCCTCTTTGCTTGTAAAAAGGACAAAGGTAATGATGAAAATGTAGTTACTATTCCTGCTTCTGATTATGAATTGAGTGCTGATGGACTCACCTTAGTAAAATGGAAAAACGAGAACACAGCAGTGCTCAATATGCAAGCAGATGCGGTACTTAGAAATGTAAAAACCATTGGTCTTCAGGCTTTTTCTCAACACAAAACCTTAGGAAGTATTACTCTACCTGAGGGACTGACAGGTATTGATAACATAGCTTTCTATAAAACTAAACTTAGAAGTATTGTTATTCCTAAAGGAGTACAAGTGATTGGTGCAGGTGCTTTTGCTGAAACTCCACTTACTTCTGTTCAGTTTTCAGAGGGACTTATTACCATTGATGATGAAGCGTTTTCTGAGTGCCAAATTCCTGTTCTCAACTTTCCAGAAAGCTTACAAGCCATTGGAAGGAGAACTTTTGAATCTAATAAAGTAATTGCTTCAGTTACTATTCCTAAGAACGTACTGAATGTTGCAGGTGCAGCTTTTGATTCTTGTGAAAAGTTAAGTAGTGTAACTTTTAAAGGACAAACTCCTCCAAGAATATCAATTATTTTTGGCTCAAAAATTAATTATGTAAAGCAAGATTATGAACCTATTGTAAAAGGACATATTTATGTACCTAAAGGAAGAGCAGAGGTGTATAAAAAAGCAGAAGGTTTCAAACCATATATCAATATTATTTCAGAAGAAGAATAAAAATTCTTCTATAACAATCTTATAAAAATACACTTTGCCAAAGGTAATAGCCCGTGTGGCTCGCACCTTTGGCAAAGTTTTTTGTTAGCTATTAATTGCTAATCACAAATTGTTTTGTATATTTGCCACCAAATAATTAAAAACTAATAATACAATGAAAAACATTTTATTTATATTATCCGCCTTTATGCTCTTTGCTTGTAAAGACGATGATAAAACAGGCAATTCAATCATCGGTGAGTGGCAAGCCGTAAAAATAGTAACAGGAGGAGTTGATATTCCTATTGACAATTGCACTGGTCAAACAAGACTCCTTATTACAGATGACCGTTTTACTTACTATAAACACTGGAAAAATGGAGATGATTGTAACTCTCAAATAGATGATTACAATTATGTTACTGAGGTAGGTGAAAAAGATAAAATAAGAAAGAAAGGTGATACAAGTCATTATTACACTTGTGTTTTAGAGAATGGTGGTTCTCGCCTTCGCGTTGTTTATTTTAGTGATTCATACGCTATCTTTAAACGGAAATAATATTTGGTAAATCTATAAAAAAGAGACGAATACTATTCGTCTCTTTTTTATTGTATAACACTTTGGGATATTAAAAAGGAGCTAAGAGTTAAGAAAAACAAGCAAGAGAGATACAAATTTGGTAATTCATAAATTATTCGTACCTTTGCACTAACAAATGATGTTTCTCAAACAAATATCCGTCGTCAATTACAAGAACATACCCTCACAAACGTATGCCTTTAGCCCTACTATCAACTGTTTTGTAGGCGATAACGGCGTAGGAAAAACCAATCTCCTCGATGCTATTTATCACTTAGGAATGGCAAAGAGCTACTTCACTACAAGTGCCGTGCAGAACGTACGTCACGGTGAGGAGTTCTACCTCATTGAGGGGCAGTTCCAAAACGAAACCCGCGAAGAACAAATCGTTTGTAGCCTCAAAAAAGGTCAAAAAAAAGTGATGAAACACAACGGTAAAGCTTACGAACGCCTTGCCGACCATATAGGTAAATACCCTATGGTGATCATCTCCCCCTCCGATCGCGACTTGATAATAGAAGGTAGTGAAACCCGCCGTAAGTTTTTAGATAGTGTCATCTCGCAAACCGATAGAGCTTACTTAGAACTGCTTTTGCGTTACAACCGCACCCTCTTGCAACGCAATACCCTGCTAAAGCAAATGGCTGAAAATGGAGTATTTTCTGTAGAAACTCTCAGTATTTATGATGAGCAATTAGCCCCCTTAGGGCAGCACCTCTACGAAAAACGACGAGCCTTTATGGAAGAGTTTTTACCTGTTTTTAGTGAGCAATACGCCTATATATCAGGAGGAAAAGAACGTGTGAATTTGCAGTATGAAAGTCAGTTACACCAAAGCGATTTAGCAACGCTACTTCGCGAAAATACTCAGCGTGATCGCAGTGCACAATACACCACAACCGGTATTCATAAAGACGATTTGCTCTTTGAAATTGAAGGTTTCCCAATGAAAAAATACGGTAGCCAAGGGCAACAGAAGTCGTTTTTGATAGCCCTAAAGCTATCGCAATTTGAAGTTTTACAACAAGAATTAGGGATTACCCCCATAGTGCTTTTAGACGATATATTCGATAAACTCGATGATACTCGCGTAACCCAATTAGTACAATTAGTAACTCAAAAACATTTCGGACAGCTGTTCATCACCGATACCCACTCACAACGCACTGAAGCAGTCGTAAAAAGCACCGGCTTAGCCTACGAGATGATTCAAGTAACCTAAAAGTAGGGGCGTTTTGCAAACGCCCTCTAAAAACAAACTTAATATAAGAAGTATCACAATTGTTAATTATAAATCGTTAATTGTTAATTGAAATATGAAACCCAATAACAAGAAAACCTCTACTGCTGCCGTTGCAGCACAACCCCAAAACACCCCTATCAAATGGTTAGCAACCTTCTTGCTCATCGCCTATGGCTATGTAACGGTAATCACCCCTAACTGGATGGCGTTCGACTCTAACGCTACTAAATTCTACACCTTTGCAATCCTTAACTTAGTAGTGGTTGCTCTCGTGTTTTTTATCAAAGAATTTAGAGAACGCACTCAGGTACTTTTTGGCTTCTTTACCAATAAAATAGGGATTGCCTATAGCCTCATAATGGTAATGGCATTGCTCTCTTTTTCCAAGGCTATCAATACTGAAGAAGCTATCCTCCACTTCTTCAAAATATTCACCGCTTTCTCTGCCGCGTGGATGGTCTCCGCTTTGGTAATTTACTATAAAGAAGGAATTGTTGTCTTAGCCTTAGCAATGACGATTCTGCTTTGCTACGACTTCTTAGTGGCGATGGACGGTATTAAAGGGGTCATCAAAGGCACTGCTACCGATTTGGCTATCAAAGGTTCATATTCTAATAAAAACATCTTAGCTTCAGCTATATTCATCAAAATACCTTTTGCAGTATGGCTGTTCTACTTCCGCCGAGAAAACTATTTGCGTCTCATTGGAGCTGTCGGACTTACTTTAGGTACTTTGGCGGTCTTCTTTATGAGTACCCGTACCTTCTATTTGGCTACAATCCTCACTGTGGTGATTTTTGTGATCTATGGTGCAATCGATTTTTTCATCCTCAAACGTCGTGAAACAGGAGTAAAAGTACTGATACACGTAGGATTGGTAGTTATTGCTTTCGGTATTTTCTCATTTGTACAGAATTATTTATACCCTCAAGAAGTGCGACAAAGCACTAGTTTCGGCGCGCGTTTGGCTGAGGTGGCGAACCAAGAAAACCAAAGTAACAACTTGCGTAAAACCGCTTGGGTAATCACTGCTACCGATATGATTCCTAACGACCCATTACTTGGTGTAGGTATCGGTAACTGGAAAGTGCGCTTCTTGCAGTACGAAAACTCTTATAGCCCGCACTATATCTATATGTATAAAAACCACAACGACTTCTTAGAGCTTACCGCCGAAGTGGGTATCTTTGGAGGCTTGGCATTTGTGGCTATCTTCCTCTTAGCGGCTTTTTATTTTATCAAAGGTACTTATAAAAATAAAAATTCTGAACAGGAACAGTGGTTTTTCTTGCCACTCTTTGGGCTTTTTGCCTATTCGTTCGATGCCTTCTTTAACTTCCCTCAGGATCGCCCCGAAATTCAAGCACTCTTTGGTATCTACGTAGGGATAGCAGTAGGTTTGGCTGTATTGTACTTTGGAAAAAACAGCAAAGAACGCAAACTCCCTACACTTGCTATTGGCTTTATAGGTGCTATAGCTGTAGTGGCAATGGTATTAGGGGTAATTGTAGAAAGAATGTACTTCGATTCCTCTAAAATACAACGAATGGTAAAAGAAGAACAACAAGGGGTACGCTCTCCTAAATCTCCTGCCGATTATCTCATACGTAACTATCCTCGTATCCCTAACCTCACCGCTGTTGCCGAACCTGTAGATGTGGAAAAAGCGCGCTACCTCATCGATGAAAAGAAATTTGATGAAGCTCGCAAAATCCTTTCTTCTATTCACTATCATCCTTACGATGCTCGCCCTGAGTATTTTATGGCAGTATCCTACTTTATGGAACCCGAAAAGAAATTAGATAGTATCTACAAATACGCTCACAAAGCCCGAATGATCAAACCTAATTTCTACGGTAGTTTGAACTTAGAAACTTTTGCACTCAACAATCTGGGGAAAGAACAAGAATCTATCAAATTGCTCAAACAGTTTTTGAGTTTAGAAAAAGATAGCATACAAAAAGAAGAACCTAAGTGGAAAAAACGTTTGAAAAGCATCTTCCACGTCGATGTTGATAGAGATGCTCGCTTGGCCAATCGCGGTGAAGTACAAGCTTGGAACTCTTTGGCATACCTATTGGAGAAAAATAACCAAATTCCCGAAGCACGCGCCGTGTTAGATACTGCTTTTGTGTATTTGCCTACCAATCAGGAAATCATCAACAATCGCAACAAAATTATTTCGCGTATGCAAGTAGAACAATTTGCTCCCCTCTACAGCGAGGCAATGCAGCTTTATTTGCAACAACGATATGCCGAGGCTATCCCTGTCTTTACTAAATTCTTAGAAAAAGTACCCGCTCATATCGACGGACTTAAATACCGCGCTATTAGCTACTACAACACCCAGCAGTATCAACGCGCTATCAACGATATTGCCCAAATGGAACAACTCGGCATCGCTATAGACCCTGTGTTGAATAACTATCGCGCTTCTTGTTATTATATGTTGGGTGATAGAAACAATGCCAAAGTCTTTTTCCAAAAAGCTGCCGCCGAAGGCAATGCCGATGCTCAAAAGAATTTAAACACCCTTACCTTTTAAACACGTATAATGACTATCGATAACACTTATACTAAGCAAATTATCGGTGAAAAGGAACTCCAAGTGATGCTCCACCGCCTCGCTTGTGAACTGATTGAAAACCACAACAATTTTTCCGATACAGTTTTCATCGGTATACAACCCCGCGGCACTCACTTAGCCCAGCGCTTGGTGAGTCTGCTCGCCGAGGAATATAACCTACCCAATATTCCATTGGGGCTCTTGGATATCACTTTCTTCCGCGACGATTTTCGCCGTACGGGCAAACCCTTAGAGGCTAACTCTACCGCTATCGATTTCATCGTGGAAAACAAACATGTGGTATTCATCGATGATGTGCTCTATACCGGCAGAAGTATCCGCGCGGCACTCAGTGCTATACAAAGCTTTGGTCGTCCCTCTCAAATAGAACTCTTAGTGCTTATCGATAGACGCTTTAGCCGTCAACTGCCTATCCAGCCCGATTACAGCGGCAAGCAGGTCGATGCTATCAACAACGAACGTGTAATCGTCAATTGGAACGACAATTCCGTTCAGGTAATTAATAAGTAAAACTTTTTTAACAAAGATGAAAAATATATTTATCACCGCTGCTTTATTGCTCACAGCCGCTACTTATGCACAAGTAACTATCAACCAAGAGAGCAATATCGCCGATGCTATGGAGTACAAAAAAGAAGTAGCCCGCAGCGAAAGTGCTTTCCAAGTGCAAATCTACAACGGTAACATCACCGAGGCAAACAAAGCCTTACTCGATGCTAAAAATAAATACAAACAATATCCTGCCTTGCTCACTTTCGAGTCTCCTAATTACAAAGTGCGCATCGGTAGTTTCCGCACACGCTTAGAAGCCGAAAAAAACTTGATAGAGATTAAAAAATCCTATCCTGCTGCTTTCGTGGTTGGCTTAAAATAATCTCTAATAGGGGAACGTTATGTTCAAGAAAAACAGCCTTCGCTTCCAGATATTCCTCAGTATGACCCTTCTCGTGCTGGTGTCTTTTGCTATCTTAGCCTTAGTGATGGTCAGCCAATACAAAAAACAAGCGTTGGAATATCACGACGAACGTCTTGTCGACAAGGAAAACCAAATAAAAATGCAAATACAGTACGTGTTTTCGCAAACAACTTTCCCTGTCGAAACTCCTTATATTCCCCTTATTTTCCGTGAAGATATCTATAGCATTGCCAATATCCAAAACCTAAATTTTGCCCTCTATGACCTCGATGGAGTGCTGCTCAAAAGCTCTAAAGCCTCTCTATCCCCCGATCAAGATGCGTTTTTCATTCCACCTGCAGTACTACATCAGCTCTCAGCAACCCTCAACAAACGCTTGGTAGAACACCACGAGTTTGCAGGGCGCGGTTATCAAACTTCCTATAGCTACATCACCGATTTGCAGTTCAAGCCTATCGCTATTCTCAATATTCCTTATTTTGAGAACGATACTTTCAACGAGCGCGCTTTAGAAGGATCGCTCTACAATTTGGCAATTGTCTATTTTTCACTCTTGGTGGTCGCACTCACGGTAGCTTACTTTATCTCTAAGTACATCACCAAATCACTCAAAACCATTGAAAACCGATTAGAGAAAACGCGCTTGCTATCGCAGAATGAAAAAATCCTCCTCAAATCAGCACCTGCTGAAATTACTGAATTGGTAAATGCCTATAACGGAATGATTGACGAGATTGAGAATAGTAAAGCTCTTTTGGCACAATCGGAACGCGAACAAGCGTGGCGCGATATGGCAAAACAAGTAGCGCACGAAATCAAAAATCCACTGACTCCTATGCGTCTTTCGGTACAGAGTTATCAGCGCAAAGCGAGCCGCGAACCTCAAACTACTGAACAAACCAACGAGTTTTGCGAATCACTCATCCAGCAAATAGATATCCTCAGCAATATCTCTACGGCTTTCTCAGCTCTTACGAATATGCCGGCTAAAAACGACGAAGAGTTTGATTTTGTATCTGTTATCAAACGTACTTTGGATATTTTCAACACCGATGAAATTCACTTCACGCACTCTCACGATGAGATTGTTGCTGTGTTCGATAAAGATCAATTAGGGCGCGTGGTAACCAATCTCGTGAAAAATGCTCTCCAAGCTACCGAAAATGAACCTTTCCCCGCAATAGAAGTAACGCTTACTAAAAGTGAAAAAGATATTACTCTCACCGTAAAAGATAACGGTATAGGTATCGCTGATGCCGATAAAGAAAAGATATTCGAACCAAAATTCACTACCAAAACCAGCGGTAGTGGCTTGGGATTAGCAATGGTGAAAAACATCGTGCTTTCCTACGGGGGTAGCATTTCTTTTACCTCCCAAGTAGGCAAAGGCAGCGAATTTGTTGTAACATTGGTACATTTTTTGAATAAGTAACGTATTAAACATTATATTTTATGAAAAAACACATCTTTACATTAGGAGCTGCTGTGCTTTTGCTCGCCTCCTGTCAAAACAATCCTTCACAAACTGCTAATACTGTAGCAAGTGAAACCACTACTATGATGGAGAATGCTGCTGAAAAAGTAGAAGAAATGGTAACTCCTCAATTGTTAGCTACTTATGTAGGTACACTTCCAGCTGCCGATTGCGGCGGAATGGCTACCGTTATCCATCTCTATGCCGATGACACCTATGTAAAACAAGAAAACTGTGCAAGCAAAAACTTCGAATCTAAAGAAGAAGGTAAAGTAGAACGCACTGATAAAGGTTTTACACTCGTTTCTAAAGCTGATAATCACAAATCTTTCTATATTACCAAAGGCGATAATATCGTACAAGTAGGTGAAGATGGTAAAGAACCTAAAATGGTAAAAGAATACACTCTTACCAAACAAATGTAAAACAAAATCACACTAAAACAAAGGCTATGCGATACTTTGCATAGCCTTTTTCGTGTCGTTTCAAAAAATATTTTAACAAAACTTTTGTAGTTCTCTTTTTTTATCTTACCTTTACCCCCCCAATTAAAAAGTTCTTACGCTAACCTACTGATGGATTTAGTACGCCTCTTTGTCAAAAGAATATCATATAACCATTCTCAAAACGACGCTTTTGTGCTGATAATGCACGAATTAGAGTCCGATTTGAAGTTGCCTATCGTCATAGGCACCTTCGAGGCGCAAGCTATTGCTTTAGAGTTAGAGAGAAACATCATCCCACCACGCCCCCTCACACACGACCTCTTCAAAAATTTAGCCGATACTTTCAGTATCCAAGTGCGACGCGTAGTGATTTACAAATTAGAGGAAGGCATTTTTTATTCTAATATGCTCTGTGTGCAAAATAACAAAGAACGCACTATCGATGCCCGTACCAGCGATGCTATTGCTATCGCATTGCGCTTCAATGCACCTATCTATACCTATAAAGAAATTGTAGAACGTGCAGGTATCTACATCCCTTTGCCAAACGAAGACAACAAAAAACAACCCGTGAGCCCGTCGTTAGACGATGTCGCCGACGATGAATCCCGCAATCGATATTCCAAATACTCACTTAGCGAACTTAAGAAAATGCTCGGTGAATGTGTGGAAAATGAGGATTACGAAATGGCTGCTCAAGTGAGAGACGAAATTTCAAAACGTGATAATACCTTTTAAAAACAATAATAGATGGAAGAAACAATTATGAAAGTAATCCCCAGTGAAGGATTTACAATGGAAAGCTTTGGACGTGGGGTGTTAGGAATGGTAGTGATTCTCTTTATAGCATTTCTATTTAGCAGCAACCGCCGCGCTATCAATTGGCGCACTGTAGGTATTGGCTTAACTATACAACTACTGCTCGCTATAGGTATCCTCAAAGTAGGCTTCATTCAAAAAGCTTTTGATTTCGCTGGTAGTGTGTTCGTGTTGATATTAGATTTCACCAAAGCTGGTAGCCAGTTTCTATTGGGTAACCTGCTTGATACCAATACTTTTGGGTATATATTCGTATTCCAAGTACTACCTACTATTATCTTCTTTTCAGCGCTCACCTCTCTCTTGTTCTACTTAGGAGTTATCCAAATAGTAGTACGCGGAATGGCGTGGGCACTCTCTAAACTCCTTAATATTTCAGGAGCCGAAAGTCTTTCGGTTACAGGTAATATCTTCCTCGGTCAAACCGAAGCTCCTTTGATGATTAAGGCTTACCTCTCTAAAATGACTCGCTCCGAAATCCTCCTCGTGATGATAGGCGGTATGGCTACTGTAGCCGGTGGGGTAATGGCAGCTTATATACAATACCTCGGCGGTGATGACCCCGAAATGCGCTTGCTTTTCGCTCGTCACTTGTTAGCCGCCTCAGTAATGGCTGCTCCTGGAGCTATTGTAGTTTCCAAAATCCTCTGTCCACAAACCGAACAATTCTCTAACGATTCTCACGTATCAATGGAAAATGTTGGTTCTAACGTACTCGATGCTATCGCCAATGGTACTACCGAAGGACTCAAACTTGCTGCCAACGTAGCTGCTATGCTCCTCGTATTCGTTGCGATGATTGCAATGATTAACTATATTTTCCACCAGATAGGCTATATAGGAGATCTCAATGGTTTTATTGCTGCCAATACGCCTTATAAAGAAGGGCTTTCGCTTGAGATGATTCTCGGTACAATTTTCTCCCCTGTGATGTGGCTCATCGGGATTGCCAAAGAAGATGTGATGCTAATGGGGCAATTGCTCGGGGTAAAACTCGCTTCTTCAGAGTTTGTAGCCTACACTCAATTAGGTATCCTCAAAGATATGGCGAGTCAGCCTCACTTGATGTACAACAAATCAATAATGATAGCTACCTATATGCTCTGTGGTTTTGCCAATTTTGCCTCTATAGGTATCCAGATAGGCGGTATAGGTGCTTTAGCTCCTAACCAACGCAAAACCCTTTCAGAATTCGGACTCAAAGCAGTGCTTGGCGGTTCGTTAGCCTCCCTAATGTCAGCCACCATCGCCGGAATGATAATAGGATAATTAAAAAATAATCAATGTGGCTCTCCAAAAAGCCTCGAAATCGCATTTGCGTCGCTACACTTTTCCAAACTCCTTGGACTTTGACAAAGTCTTAAAAAACCTGATAATCAATTACTTTTGGGTGTGTTGTGTACGGGCGTTTTGCAAACGCCCACGCAAATAAAACTTTTTAGACAGCACCTCTATTTATTCGTAACCTATTTTTGTTTAACTATAAATATTAAAGATGTATGGTAAAGTTTATATTATTTTTCTTGTTATTGATTTCTTGTGAGAATAGAAAACAAATAAAAGAAGATTCAGTAATAAATATTGCAAAAGAGGAAAAAGAAAATAAAGAATTACAAACGTTCTTAAACTTAAAAAATAAAGATACAATAAGAGAAAAGTTTGATTTTGAACTGTTTGAAAAAGTAAAAAAGGTTTCAGAAGGCGTGTATGTAAAGCCTAACGGAGATATGGTTGTATCAATGAATTGGTATGAAGGAGGAGATGCTTCTGATAAGTTCCTTGGAGGGTATATTCGTGAGATTATAGGGAAACCTCCCTATATTACTGTGTTAAAAGAGTTTTATATAGATGGTTATATCAAAGAAAAAAAGACTTTTTTAGGTCAGTATTTACCAATCGGCATATCGGAGTATTATGATAAATACGGCAAATTAACTCAGGTTAATGAAGAAAATAGATATGGGAAGATAAAACCTGCTGATGTTTTAAAGTTCATAGAAAAGCAAGGAGTTATCAATTTAAAAACGGGAAAAGGATTTTTTGTAGGCGACCCTCTAAATGCTGAGTTAAGTTTTAATATTAGCTACGGAAAACCACGAGATACTACTACTGAAAACGATTATTATATAATAGGATTAAAATATAAAGGCGGAGAAGCAGAAACTGATCCTTCAGGAGGAGAACCCCCTAGTGCAAGTGATCTTATCTATTATATGAATAGCAAAACAGGAAGAGTTTACACACAAAAGGAATTTCTTAGTAAAGAAGAAAAAAACTAAAACCACCGCCTTTTATATCTTGAGAATAAACTTTGTCAAAGTCAAAAACTTTATAAATTCTATAAATCTGATAATCAAATGCTTTTATAGTATGTTGTGTACGGGCGTTTTGCAAACGCCCATACAAATAAAACTTTTTAGATACCACCCCTATTTATTGCTAACCTATTTTTGTTTAACTATAAAAAATAGATTTCAATTCTCCAAAAACGAGAAAAATTCTCCAAAAACTTTTTGCTAAAATATAAAAAACACTGATTATCAATATATAATAATTTTTGGAAACTAATTTCAATTCTCCAAAAACGAGAAAAATTCTCCAAAACCCCTATCCCCTAACCCCTATCCCCTAAATAAAATGAACACTTGGAACATCATCATTGAGGGCTTTAATAAAGCCGATATTACCAAACACGAAAGTATTTTCAGCCTCGGCAATGGGGCTATGGGAATGCGTGCTAATTTTGAAGAAGATTATACGGGCGATACTCTGCAAGGCAGTTATATCGGTGGTGTCTATTACCCCGATAAAACCCGAGTAGGCTGGTGGAAAAACGGCTATCCCGAGTACTTTGCCAAAGTGCTCAATGCTCCTAATTGGATAGGGTTACACATCAAAATTAATGGAGAATTATTAGATTTGAACACCTGCCTCGAAGTGAAAAACTTCCGTCGCCAACTCAATATGAAAGAAGGTTGGTATGAGCGTTCATTCACTGCTAAGCTCCCCAATCAGCAAGAAATACAAGTGAAAGTCTTGCGTTTCCTCTCCTTGCGCTACGATGAAATCGGTGCTCTGCGCTACGAAATCACCCCCCTCACTACCGAGGCTACTATAGAAATAGAAAGTTACTTAGACAGTGGTATTAAAAACAGTGATGCCAATTGGGATGAGCGTTTTTGGAATACCATAAGCATTGCTACTGCCGAAAATGCGGCTCATATACTTGCTGAAACTAAAAAGACAGGCTTTATGATACAAACCTTTATGCAAAACGATTTGTTTATAGACAATGAAGCCTTGTCAATCACTCCTAAAGAAAATAAGAAAGAGAATTATATAGGGTTGCAATATGAGCTAACAGCTAAGAAAAATCAGACTTTCCGCATTGAAAAATACGGAGGATATAGTAGAAGTAATGATTACTCAACTTTGACAAAGTCTAAAACTTTGTCAAAGTCTATTGCTCTTTTTGATAGTCTTTTAGAAAAACAAAAAGAAGATTGGGCTGCTATTTGGGAAACCTCTGATATTGTGATTGAAGGCGATGAAAAAGCCCAACAAAGCATCCGCTTTAATATCTTCCAACTCAACCAAACCTATTCTGGCAAATACGCACACCTCAATATAGGGCCTAAGGGCTTTACGGGTGAAAAGTATGGCGGTAGCACCTATTGGGATACCGAAGCCTATTGTTTGCCTTTTTATATGGCTACCAAAGGCGCCGAAGTAGCCCGCAACCTACTGATGTACCGCTACAACCAGTTGGATAAAGCGATTGAAAACGCCAAAAAACTCGGTTTTACCGGCGGAGCAGCGCTCTATCCTATGGTAACGATGAACGGCGAAGAGTGCCATAACGAGTGGGAAATCACCTTTGAAGAAATCCACCGCAACGGGGCGATTGCCTTTGCTATCTATAACTATACCCGCTATACCGGTGATGAGTCCTACCTCAAAGACTATGGAATAGAAGTGCTTATTGCTATTGCGCGTTTTTGGACACAGAGAGTCTCTTTTTCTGAAGAGAAACAAAAATATGTAATCTTAGGCGTTACAGGCCCTAATGAGTACGAAAACAATATAAACAACAATTTTTATACAAATTACCTCGCCTCTTGGTGTCTGCGCTATGCTGCTGAGCAGGTAACAACATTGCAAAAAGAAGATATTACAAAAGAAGAAACGCAACAATGGCTACATATAGCCCAAAATATCTATTTCCCTTATAGCGAAAAGTATGGAGTATATTTGCAACAAGACGGATTTTTGGATAAAGACCTCAAACCTGTGAGTGCTATTCCTGCTGGGGAGCGCCCGCTCAACCAACATTGGTCGTGGGATAGAATCCTCCGTTCACCTTACATCAAGCAAGCCGACACGCTACAAGGTTTCTATTTCTTTGAAGACCATTTTACCAAAGAAGAACTCCAAAGGCACTACGAGTTTTACGAACCTTTCACGGTACACGAGTCCTCTTTATCACCTTGTGTACACAGTGTATTAGCTTCTGCCTTAGGGAAGACCGATGAGGCTTATACGCTCTACCTCCGCACCGCCCGCCTCGATTTAGACGACTACAATAAAGAAGTTCACGAGGGATTACACATCACCTCAATGGCAGGTACTTGGCTCAGCATCGTCGAAGGATTTGCCGGTATGCGTGTAAAGAGCGGAAAATTACACTTTACCCCCCGCCTGCCCAAACACTGGAAAAACCTTTCCTTTAAAGTTATTTTCCAAGGAGAGATTAAAGAGATAAAATTGTAATCATTTTATGTAGGGGCTGTTTAAAAAGTCTTAAAATCGTCTTTGAGGCGCTACACTTTGCTAAAATTTGAAACTTTGGAGAATTGCAATTTAAATAAAAAGTTGTACTTTTGTATCAAAATAAAACCAAATCATTAAAATGAACTTACCAAGATATGAAATCACTTCTGATGAAAATGCTTATATGTATCATTTCATTAGTGAGGGAAATAAAGGGAAAATAGAAAAAGTAGTTATCTATGAGGAAATGGAGATAGAAGGATTTTTCAACTTAGGTTTTGGAGATAGAAATTCTATTACAGGCTATTTAGATGATGAAATAACTACTGATAATGGAGATACAGAAAAAGTATTAGCAACAGTAGTAGCAACTTTATATAGGTTTACAGACCAATTTCCAGATGTATATGTATATGCAAAAGGAAGTACAGATTCTCGCAATAGATTGTACAGAATGAGTATTACAAAATATCTAACTCAAGCACTTGAAGATTTTTTTATTTATGGGATATTACCAAATGGGCAGACAATATCATTTGTGCCTAATTTTGAATATATAGGATTTATAATTCATCGTAAAAACTAAACAACTATGACTAAAAAGGAAAAAAATATTAATAAAAAGAACCTGTGCGATAAATATGGTGTCAAAATTACCGTTTCAGAGGTTCTAACAGATGAATATGACTCTAATAAAGTCTATTTCCCAAAAAAACTTGCGGAAGCTAATGCTGTAATGAGAAAAGTTTGTCTTCCTAAGGAATTTTTTGCCGAAAAAGAAACTACAAAAGAAATGCAAATAGCATAAACTATTGAATATCAATAATCCGAAGTTGTTGCACCTCTTCTTTCAGGTGTGCTACATCGGCTTCTAATGAGGCTATTTTCTGGTAGTTAGTAACAGGGTCGAGAAACTCAAACGAAAGATGCATCTTGCATTCCCAAATCTCTTTGATATCCTCTGCCGCTACCGATAGATGTGGAAAATCCCGATTGTCGGATTTACAATAGAGTGTTCCGTATTTTTCAAGAGTATTAGTAATGCGTTTTACGATAATCCCATCGTTTTGTGTTACTACCACGCACACCCTATTGCTGCTCAGTGCGAGCCAATCATCTACAAAGCGTCCTACTACATAACTGCTGTCCTGCAGGGTAGGGTACATTGAGAGTCCTTTCACCTGAAACATACGATAAGTGCCATTGGTCATATTTGGCAAGCTGTAAGTAGGTAGTGATTCGATAAAGGTAATATCGTCGTAACCAGTGAGATACCCCGCTTGTGCGCGTATAGGCACTAACGGAATACGCTCGTTATCGGCATCGTCAACCACTACTACTTTAGGCATCAACAATTTATTAGTTTTGGCCAAAGGTAAAGCAGGTTTGAGCATCTCACCTTTGCCCGTAATCAGCCATTCCAAACTCAGCTGAGGATATTTTTCTACAATCACATTCAGCTTGTCAATCCCTATATTTTTGGAAATACTATTCACATAGCCGTTAGAGACCTCTATCGTCTTTTCAAAAGCCGAAATAGAGAGCCCCTCGTGGTCTATAAATTTTTTGATACGGTCTTTTACATTCATAATCAGTGAGAAAGATAAACAACTTTAAAGAAAGTCTCTAAAATCACGGCAAAGATAAGAGGAAATTAGCAAATTAGCAAATTTGGAAATTAGCAAATTATTTGTACCTTTGCCGTTCAAAACATAAAGACAACACCAATGAACACTATTGTATTAAAAAATCAGTTAGACTTTCAGCAATATCAATTGGCAGTAAAAGCCTTAGCTAATATGGGTATTGAGGTAGCTGAACCTGAAGACCTTTTTGACGTTACAGAAGAAGATATCCGTGCCATTGAACGCTCTCGTGAAGATATAAAACACGGAAGAGTGTATAGTAATGAAGAGGTTTTTAAAGAAGTAAGAGCATATTATGAAAGTTTTTTGGACAGAAGAAGCTAAAATTGAGTTGAAACAAACTCTAATGTATTGGACAATTCATAATATGTCTGATTCTTATTCTAAAAAAATTGATGTAGAAACTGCCAAATTAATAGAGGAAATAACTGAGTCTCCTTATTTTTTAGCTAATTATGTAGAAACTGTAGAGGCGTATAAGAGAGTCTTTTTCAAAAGTAGGTTTGTCTTGTATTATCAAGTAGATGAAGAAAATAAGACTATTTATATAATTCATTTCCGCAGCAGCTCTCAAAAACCCTTGTGAAAACCTAATATTACAAAAAACTTTTCTCCCTCAAAAACAACCAGCATATCCTAAAAATATATATCTTTGCACTCTCTTTAAATACTATAACAACTTTTCACTATTCACTTTTCACTGAAAAATGAAACCTTTTTATTCTAAAATACTCCTCTTTGGTGAGTATGGTATTATTAAAAATTCTAAAGGACTCGCTATCCCTTATAACTTCTATAAAGGGACTCTAAAAATGCTATCCGATGTACAGGATGGTAAAGAAACTACTGCCAAAAAATCAAACGAAGCACTTCGCGAATTTGCTTCTTATCTGCAAACACTTACCGAAGAAGAAAATCCTATCGTCCGCTTTAATATAGAAAAACTCAATGCCGATATCGCTGCCGGTATGTACTTTGATAGCAGTATTCCACAAGGCTATGGGGTAGGCAGCAGCGGAGCTTTGGTAGCTGCCATTTACAGCGAATACGCTATCGACCCCATCAGTGCGATGGATAATCTCACCCGCGAAAAACTACTGCAACTCAAAGCGATTTTTGGACGTATGGAATCCTTCTTCCACGGCACTTCCTCTGGTTTAGACCCTCTCAATAGCTATCTCAGCTTACCCATACTCATCAATTCACACGACCATATCGAGCCTACCGGCATTCCCTCCCCAACTCCTAATGGCAAAGGCGCTGTTTTTTTGCTCGATAGCGGTGTGATAGGCGAAACTGCCCCAATGGTGCGTATCTTTATGGAGAATATGAAGAATGAAGCCTTCCAAAAAATGCTCAAAGAGGAATTTATCAAATATACCGATGCTTGTATCGACGATTTCCTCAAAGGGCGCTTCAAATCGCTTTTTGCCAATATCAAAAGCCTATCGGGTATTGTGCTCAATCACTTCAAACCGATGATTCCTAAAGAGTTCCACACCCTTTGGAAACAAGGTATCGATACGGGTGATTATTTCCTAAAACTCTGCGGATCAGGGGGAGGAGGTTATATCTTAGGATTTACTGAAGACTTAGAGAAAGCCAAACGCGCTCTCGGCAACCATAAATTAGAAGTAGTATATCAATTTTAATAATGAGCGACACAATCAAACACGAGTGCGGGATTGCCCTAATCCGCCTGCTCAAACCTCTTGATTTTTATAAAGAAAAATACGGTACAGCCTTCTATGGCATCAATAAAATGTACCTGATGCTCGAAAAACAACACAACCGCGGACAAGATGGAGCAGGGCTTGCAAGTATCAAATTAGATATGCAACCTGGCGAACGCTATATCAGTAGGATACGCTCCAACGAGGCGCAACCCGTGCAAGACATCTTCACTCGCATCAACCAGCGCATCAACGAGGGGTTTAAAAACAACCCTGAACTGAAAGACAATGTAAGCCTCCAAAAACGAGAACTTCCTTACATAGGCGAAGTGATTATGGGGCACGTGCGCTATGGCACTTTTGGCAAAAATAGCATCGAGAATGTGCACCCTTTCCTGCGTGAAAACAATTGGATGTACCGCAATCTCATTATGGCAGGCAACTTCAATATGACCAACGTAAACGAGCTCTTCCAAAACCTCGTACGCCTCGGGCAACACCCTAAAGACAAAACCGATACTGTGATTGTAATGGAAGGTATAGGTCATTTTTTAGATGACGAAGTAGAAGAACTCTATCGCAAACTCAAAGAAGAAGGTTATACCAAACAAGAAGCCTCTCCTTTCATCGCCGAACGATTGAATATAGAGCGCATCCTCAAACGCGCTGCCAAATATTGGGATGGTGGTTATGCAATGGAAGGAATGATAGGCAACGGCGATGCTTTTGTGCTTCGCGACCCTGCAGGTATACGTCCTGCTTTCTACTATCAAGATGAAGAAGTGGTGGTAGTAGCCTCCGAACGCCCTGCTATACAAACCGTTTTCAATGTGAAATACGAAAATATACGCGAACTCCCCCCTGGTAATGCGATTATCATCAAAAAAAGTGGAGAGACAGCTATCAAGGAAATTCTCACCCCCACAGTACGCAAAGCCTGTTCGTTTGAACGTATCTACTTTTCTCGTGGTAGCGACCGCGATATCTACCGCGAACGCAAAATGTTGGGTAAATTGCTCTTCCCTCGTGTCGCTCAAGCGATAAACCATAATCTAAAAGATACAGTTTTTGCCTATATCCCTAACACTGCCGAAACCTCTTACTTAGGACTTATAGAAGAAGCAGAACAGTACCTCAATCAGCAGAAAGCTACACAGTTGGCAGTAGCCGAAAAATCCGAAATTCCTACGATTCTCTCTCAAAGAGTACGTACCGAAAAAGTAGCTATCAAAGATGTGAAACTGCGCACTTTCATCACCGAAGATAGTAGCCGCGACGACCTCGTGGCGCACGTATACGATATTACCTATGGCTCAGTGCAAAAAGGTGATAATTTGGTGATTATAGACGATAGTATCGTGCGCGGAACAACCCTCAAGAAGAGTATTCTTAGTATATTAGGGCGTTTAGAGCCTAAGAAGATAATAATAGTGTCTTCAGCTCCTCAAATCCGCTATCCCGATTGTTATGGTATTGATATGGCGCGTTTAGAAGATTTGGTAGCCTTTCAAGCGGCTTTAGCTTTGCATAAAGAACGCGGTACGTATCATATCATAAAAGAAGTATATGAAAAGTGTCTCACCCAAGTAGCACTAAGTGATGACAAAGTAGTGAATTACGTAAAAGAAGTGTATGATCCTTTCACCGATGAAGAAATTTCGGATAAAATAAGAGATTTGCTTTTGCCAAAGGATTTCACCTCAGAAGTGGAAGTGATATTCCAAACGGTAGACAGTTTGCATAAAGCCTGCCCCGAGAACCTCGGTGATTGGTATTTCACCGGTGATTACCCCACCGATGGCGGTAATCGCGTTGTAAATCGCGCCTTTATCAATTTCTACGAAGGCAATAAAGAACGCGCTTATTGACTCTAAAATCAGTCCTCGTTTAATTATTTTTTGTAATTTCAGAAAAAAATACCTACTTTTGCAACGTAAGACAATAAAACAACTTTAATTATGACTACAGAACTCATACAATTATACGATACCGTAAGTGAAAAAATAGGAAAAGAAGGAGCTACAGCTTTAGCTAATTATATTACTAAATTCACTAATGAACGCTTGAATGAGAATTTTGATAATTTAGTAAGTAAAACAGAATTTCATCAAGAAGTAGCTGAAATAAGAATGGATATAGCCAATGTGAGAGCAGAGGTTAAGAATGTTCGTTCAGAACTCAAACAAGATATAGCGGAATTACGTTCAGAATTCAAACAAGATATAGCTAAATTACGTACTGAAATAGCTAATGTGCGTTCAGAGCTTAAACAAAATATTGCGGAAGTACGTACTGAAATAGTTAATATGCGTTCAGAACTTATGAAATACGTACTGAAATAGCTAATGTTCGTTCAGAACTTAAACAAGATATTGCTGAAATACGTAATGATATGACAATATTAAGAACAGACTTGCAAAATGAACTTAAAGAAGGCTTTTCAAAAATGAATCGTATCTTTATTCAATGGCTCATAGGTTTCTTTACTTCATTGGTAATTCTTATTTTAACGTTATACTTCAATAGATAAAAAAAGCTTATTTCATATAAAAAACTGAGCCTGTCCGAAAAGTTTTAACAGGCTGATTA
>NZ_KB291386.1:0-13962 GCF_000318295.1 Capnocytophaga sp. oral taxon 326 str. F0382 | reverse complement strand
CAATCCGCACGGGGTAGCGGGGTTAATTAGTTATTTTACATTATAAGTTCCCCTCTTTGGGAGGGGTTAGGTGAGGATTACACTGATAGGGCAAAGCCGATAGCTACTTCTATCTCACGCATAGTGCCTACGGGTACTATTTTGAGTACTACCTCCAATTTGGAGGTTTGCAAAATACGCTGGCGTGGGTTGATATAGACTTTGTACCCACTGAGTTCACCATTGCGCTTCATTGCATCTAAAGGCTCCTCACAAAGGGCACTAATAGCCGAGACAGTTGCTGTTTGCAGGTTGCCTGTATCGGGGTCAATATAGGCAGGGCCTGAAATCTTAGGTACCAGTACACGGTTGAGTTCACGGATAGCCTTGTCGATGGTGCGGTTATTCTCTATATAGGCAAAGTCGCTTGTGGTGGCTGTTGCCGTAAAGCTATCATTGAAGTAGGTGCCTGCATTGCCTGCATATTGAGTAAGGAAAATATACCCTTTGCCGTGCAAGGCTTCTACTTGTGCAGGGGTTAGGCTACTGAGCTTGGTACTGTCTGCTAAAGCAGGGACATCTAACTCAAGAGCTTGCAAGGTGTCGCCTGTAAGGGCTTTATCGTAAGCTATACTCACTAAGTTCTGCTTTTCTACCCAGCCAATGCTTTCGTGTACGCTGGCTTTGGAAAGGGCTCCAAGGGCAGCCCCTATACAACCTACTGCAGGGGTAGTTTGTGCGATATAGTTTCCTCGCCCTGCACCATCTTGACCTATAACCACGCTCACGAGTTCGGCACTTTTGGTGTGCAAATCGGGGAGGTTAGCAATATCTTCGGCTTTTAGTTTAAAGCTATACAAAAGGCTTGCAGGGGTGATACGTTTGGCTAACTCCTTGCCGATAGCGTTGAGCTTGCTAAGGGCGTTGTCTAAGTCCGAAAGTTCGGTTTTGAAGTCGCAAACGGCGATTTGTCGGAGTTTGCCCTGGGCGAATGCTTGCAGGGTTTTTACTTCGGTATAATTACCGTCGGCACTTGCTACTGATTGCACGTATAGCTTTGCCCCTTCATTGATACGAAAGAACTCGGTTATATGATAGTGCAATACGGGGTTCGCTGTGTGAGTAATAGCCTTGCCTGCTAATTCCTCTACCGAAAGTAATAAGGTAGGGGCAACGGCTGCTTCGCCATAGACGATGAGCCCAGAGATATGGTCTTCACCTGCGAGTTCACGCCCTAAGCCACCACTTTTTCTTATGAATTTTACTCCGTTCATTGTTTAGCGTTTGTTAAAGTTTTTAGGTTTGAGTTCAAAGCTGGGCTTTGTTTCTTCTGAGGGCTCTGAGCTTTCTGAAGGCTCTGGGGTTTCTGAACTATCAGAGTTTTCTGAGGGCTCTGGGTTTTCTGAGGGCTCTGGGTTTTCTGAAGGCTCTGAGGGTTCAATGGTTTCTACTGTTTGAGGCTTCTGTGTTTCAGTAACGACCTCATTTTTTACTTTCTCTTTTTCTGTTGCATCTTCTGTACGTACTACTTTTTTTACCTCTTTATTTTTGAGGGTGAGGGCGTAGTTTTGTGCGCTATTTTCGGTGTAGAAGTATTTGCCGTCAGCGGTTTTGTAGGCTACATCTAAATTTGGGTTATCATTGAATATGGTATCCATAGATTTTGTGTTATTAGTAAAGGGGGGGGAAAGGTTGCAGAAAAAAGCGTGCTAATTGAGTTACTTTGGGGCTTTTCTGAGGCTCCTCCTCCTTTTTGGGTTAAACATTATTTCATTGCGGCGATATACTTTTTCTCCAAAGGCAAAGCAATAAAGTAGTGGCGATACGCCAAGAGATTTGCTTGGTTTTGGGTATCTTGCTTAGCTTCCGGAATAGTACTGCTTAGTGAGCCCTGTTTTTTTGCGTACGGCATCTACTACAA
This sequence comes from Capnocytophaga sp. oral taxon 326 str. F0382, assembly GCF_000318295.1. Classification (NCBI taxonomy): domain Bacteria; kingdom Pseudomonadati; phylum Bacteroidota; class Flavobacteriia; order Flavobacteriales; family Flavobacteriaceae; genus Capnocytophaga; species Capnocytophaga sp. oral taxon 326. The sequence continues at coordinate 12,062 of NZ_KB291386.1, read as the reverse complement.
AGGCTACTGAAGCGGGTTTATCGGTACTTGTAGGCACTTGGTCAAAAGCGATTTTTTGTCCTGCGGCATTGTAGTGAGGGTGTTGTTCGTAGGTTTTGATTTCAAAGCCTGCAATCACTGGTGATACTTGTCCGTTGCGATAGTTGATAAGCTGGTCGCCGAAACGTTCACGGTCTTTGAGGAGGGCGTTGTAGTGGTCGTAACACAATACAAGGCGGCGACCTTTGAGAGGCCATTTTGCTTTATCACATTTTTCTTTGAGGGCTACAATGTCGTTGTAAGTACATTCAGTACCTGCAATGGTGAGGACTGGAGTAGCAGCGGTGTTTTGGTCGGGAGCAATAGCGTGTAATGCTTTTTTATACTTGGTAACGCTAATTTCATTGGTGTGGCTACGGGTAACCGCATCAATTTTGTTGTAGCTCGCCCCGATAGTTTGGTCGTCGGTAACCTTTGTAGGTTTTGTTTGATACTTGTCCAATTTTACCACTACTTCGTTGTCGGTGTAGTCTTGGATAGCGAGGGGGTATGTACTGTTATTAATAAGTACATCGGGTTTGAACTCAGTAGTAGGGATGTGAATTACGTTGTGTTCGCCCATTTGGGTTACATCGCCATCGAGTTCTTGCACGCCATCTAAGAAGTCGGCATCGGCTCCTTGTGAAAGGGTTTGTCGTACGCGTGCCTCCCATATTTCTGGAAAATTCATTGCCATAGTTAATTCTGTTTTCAAAAGGTTTTTAAATATTATTTAAATGCTTACTGTGCTACGGAGTTAAATAGAAGCAACCAATTTTTGGTAGGCTTCAGGGTTGCTGTTTTTGAAAGCCAACTTCTCATCTAAGGAGAGTTTTTGAAAATCGTCCATAGTAGTTACTCCAGTGGTTCCTGCGGGTGTGGTAACACCTGTACCAAAGCTTCTTTTTAGTAGGCAAAGCTTCGAAAGTAGCTTCTGCCAAATCAAAATCTTTAGCCGCTAAATCAGCAAATGTTTGTCGTTTATCAGCGGTGATTTTACCGCTTTTTACTGCCTCGTCAAGCATTTGGATAGTAAGGGCTGCTTTTTGTGCTTTTTCTTTATTTATAAAAGCATTAAGCTGCTCTTCTGAAAGGGTGAGTTTTTCTTGCAGTTCGTCTCGTGATTTAGAAAGTGCCAAGATAGCAGACTCTATTTCGTCTGTAGATAGCTCCTTGGTGTTGGCACTCATACCCAAGGCTACTAAGGCTAATTGTGTAAGTTGTATCTTCATATTGTTATCTGTGTTAATTGTTTTATCCGTCAATGATAGGCATAGCTCATTTATTTCTTTTTCGGTAAGTTCTTTGCCGTCCATTTGTAATCGCAAAGCGTTGGCATTACTGGGTACGGCTACAATAGATACTTCAAAAAGGGAACAGTTTTTAAGCACCATATCTCCGTTTTCATTAGCTAAATCTTTCTTAGAAAACATTATTCCCATACTTGCCCCCTTGATAATACCTCGTTCTACCTTTCCTGCTATAAGTTTAGCATTGTCGTCCTCCATATCAAATATCGGTTCAGCGAGCAATTTACCCCCTTCAAGGGTGATGTCTTTCCAACTTCCTATAACATTCTGATTGCTCTGAATGTGCCCATCAAGCATTACAGGGTTGAGTTTGAAGCGTGTTAGATCAATTCCTGCAGTTAGGATTCTAAAGCCGTAAGAATTGACCACTGCTTCATCATTCAATATAAATTTAGGCATAGGCTTTCATTTTTTGTTAATCATTTTCGGGGCAAAATTCGTGAGCTTCTGTCGAGTGTGCAAATAGTTGTTTAAGGGTTGGACAAAACTGTTCAAGGGTTGGACAAAGTTGTTCAAGGACTGAACAACTTGTTTTATAAGTGTCATAATTGTAGGAATTTTGCCACAAAAAATGGCAAGAAATAAAGAACAAACACGTATTAAGGCAGAACAATATTATATTGAAAATATTGAGGTTACCCAAGCAGAAGTAGCGGAGCTCTACGGAGTACGCCCTGCTACTATTGGTGAGTGGGTAAAGAAGTATGATTGGGAGGACAAGCGTCTGGGATTCCACGCTTCGCCTACGATTATCAAACAGAAGCTACAAGCTGAGACTATTAGGGTAATGAATGGACAAGAGCCTACTTTCTCGGCTTCTGATGTGGGTAAGTTAATGGCTGCCTTAGATAGGTGCGAAACGCAGGCAGACCCTACCACTGTATATAAAGTGCTGAAGGAACTGGATATGTTTATATCACAACAGGACGCGGGTTTTGCCGCTCAATGTACCAAGTATCACAAACAATTCTTACAACTAAAAGTAAAAAATGAGCAAGAACGATAAGATATATGCTAAACTCTTAGCCGATTACGACAAGCATTGCCTGCTGATTGCTAAGGCTACTTCGGTAAATATACACGAAACAGCCAAAGAAAAGGCGGCTCGTATTAAGAACTTGGAGGGTGATTATGTGCGATGGTTTGAATACTATTTCCCTAACTATGCCAAACAGAAGTGTGCGTGGTTTCACGTCCAGCTGGCTAAGCTGATAGTAGGCAATAAACGCTTGCGCTTGCTTGCCGAGATGTACCGCTCGGCGGGGAAGTCGGTACATATAGATATGGGAATACCGCTGTACTTGTATTTTGCTAAGGGTGATTTGCGATTTATGCTTTTGGTGGGCGAGACTGAACCTAAAGCTAAGAAGCTGCTGTCGGGCATACAGGCACAGCTGGAGCATAACAACCGCTTGCAGAATGATTACGGCAAAAGAGCTTCCGTAGGAGATTGGTCGGATGGTTCGTTTGTTACTAATGATGGGGTTCGGTTTATGTCGCTTGGTTTTGGGCAAAACCCGCGAGGGGCACGAGAACAATCGGAGCGCCCCGACTATATAGTGGTAGATGATGTGGATAGCAAAAAGTCTATCCACAACGACCGTATTATGCGTGAAAGTGTAGATTATATTACCGAAGATGTATGGGGGTGTTTTGACAGCGAAGACAACGCTACTGAACGTTTTGTATTTGCTAACAATAACTTCCACAAAAACTCGATCACGAACCGCCTTAAAACGTACTTCAATGAGGTAATTAACACGCCCAAGGAAGAGGGTAGTTATGAGGATAGTCCGCAAACAGAGTTCAAAATACTTACGGTGTGTGCGGTAAAAAACTTGCAGGACTTTACTCCTGAATGGCCTGAAAAGACTTCGGCGGAGTACTGGCGTAATAAGTTTAAAAGTATGCCCTATCGCTCGTTTATGCGGGAGTATATGCACACGCATATTGAGGATGGGGCTATCTTTAAGTACGAAGATATTCAGTATAAAAAGGCACTGCCGCTTTCTAAGTATGATAATTTGTGCTTCTATGGGGACTTGTCGTATAAGGAAAATGCGGACTACAAAGCCCTGATTTTGGTGGGCAATATAGGCAAGGAGTTCCATATACTGCTGTGCTATATGCAGCAAAAAAGCCGTGCGCATTGTGCTAAATGGCTGTATGACCAGTATGAGAAGTATCGCTTAGACCGCTACAATGTACGTTATATGATTGAGGGACTTTTTGCGATGGATGAGTTTGTAAGCGACTTTGACCAAGAGGGCGACAAACGAGGGTACTATATCCCTATCGTAGCTGACAAACGAAGTAAGGCAGATAAATTTGACCGTATAGAGAGCCTTGCGGGCTATTTTGAGCGCAAAAATGTGTGGTTCAATAGTGAACAGAAAGACGCGGATATGCAGGTGCTTATTGACCAGTTCTTAGCTTTTGAAAAAGGTTCTGGTGCCCACGATGATGGACCCGATGCCGTGCACGGAGCTTTTAAATGGCTCATAGGTCGCAACAGGCAAAGTAGCAACCAATACGCCTTCGGGGCGAGAGTTAATAACCATTATTGATATGTTTTTAGTAAAAGAAGATTTAAAGAATAATATCTACTCCTACCAAGTGGAGCAGATAACCGAAGGGGACGAGAGTATATTACTGCAGGCGTTAGATACTGCTGAGCAGGAAGTAAAATCGTACTTCTACACCAATGACAAAAAGGAATACCTTGACGGTCGCCCTCGATACGATACGGAGGCTATCTTTGCCAAGCGAGGAGAGGAAAGAAACGCCCTTGTTGTGAGTCTTTGCCTATCGGTAGCTAAGTGGTATATTGTAGATCTGTGCAATGCTGATATTATCTATGATCACGCCAAAGAACGTTATGATAGGGCGATAGAGTACCTTAAAAGGCTTGCTAAGGGTGAGGTGAATATCAGTTCGCTGCCTATTGTACCTCGTACGGAGGAAACAGAAAAGCAAATAACCCCTTTTGTATATGGTTCTCGTAAAAAGTACAATCACGAATAAATGAGGACACCTGTAGGCAATTATTATGAAAGATATAACCGTAACAACTGAATATGATTTGGAGGTAGTAGGGGGCGACTTTGTCACTAATGAAAGTACTGCCCAACACGTAGAGTTCCTTTTGCTCTCCAAGCAAGGAGAATGGAAGGAGTCGCCTATTACGGGCTGTAATATTCAGCAGGCACAGAATGGCAGTATTACCCGCGCCCTTGATAGGCATATACGCATCCAATTAGAAGCAGACGGCTTTAGTGCCGAAGTACTACAAATCACCGAGAAAGGTATTAATGTTAAAGGAAAATACAAGCAATGAAATCCTATAAGAACTATAAGAAACCTAAGAAAGCAGGGAATAACACTCTGCAACCTACCCGCAATATTGTGCCAAAATCAATGGCACGCACTCGTGCCGATGTACTCACGTGGAAAAATGCAATGGCAATGGCGGAGAATGTTGAGAACCCCAAAACGTTCCCCTACTATAATCTCGTGCGTGATATGATGCTTGACGCGCATACTACCTCACAAATAAAGAACCGAAAGCTAAAGACTATTTCGGCTAACTTCAGCATACAAAAGGCTAATGGTCAGACACACGAAGAGCTGACCAAAGCATTACAAAAGTCGGTTTGGTTTAATGATATTATAAGTCACATCTTAGATAGTGAGTACTTTGGCTATACCCTTATAGAGCTCAATAGGCAGGTAGCACCTGCGGGCAGTAATGAGGTGCCTTTTTCGGATGTAGAAGTAGCTTTAGTACCCCGCCAAAATGTAATACCTCAAAAGGGTATTATCCTAAAAGACTACACCGATGATAAGGGGTTAGACTATATGAATGCCTCTGAATACGGCACGTGGTTGTTAGACTTTGGTAAGGTGGGCGACTTGGGGCTTATTAATCAGGCAATACCGCATATACTTTTCAGTCGTTTTGCGCAAAGTTGCTGGTCGGAGTTGTGCGAGATATATGGCATACCTCCCCGCGTAATGAAGACAAACACCCGTGACCGCCAAGCCCTTGCACGTGCCGAGAAGATGATGACCGATATGGGGGCTGCCGCTTGGTTTATCATCGACGAAACCGAACAATTCGAGTGGGCAACCAATGGGGTACCTGCTACAGGTGAAGTGTATAACGGACTCATAAAACTTTGCCGTGATAACATCTCCCTACTTATCTCGGGGGCTATCATAGGGCAAGATACTAAGTATGGTAGTAAGGGTAAGGAGGTCAGTTCACAGGATATGCTACAAGCCCTTGTGGATGCCGACCAAACTATGGTAGAGCAGTATATGAACGATAAAGTACTACCTGCCCTATACGCCATTGGGGTACTCCCCGAAGAGGGCTTATCGCTCGTGTATGACCAAGTGGAGGACTTGGGCGAACTGTGGACACGCACTAAGGAAATACTACCTTATAAAGAAGTATCAGATGAGTGGTTAAAAGAAAAATTCGGCATTGAGGTTACAGGGCAAAAAGCCCCTGCCACGCCTCAAAAACTCACCTTAGATTTTTTCGACTAAGCCCCGACACTTATTTCGGGGCACTACACCTGAACCTACAAAACCAATACGCTCCTTGCGATTGTCAGGCGTGCCAAGAAGCAAGATTAGCATCTTCACCCCCTGCCCCTCTCCCAAGTAGAGGGGAGAAAGACCTCACTAAGGTGGCTAAGAAAGCGTTTGACTATTTGCATAAAAAAGGCACCTATAAACCCGAAGACCTTACCAAATACAAAGCCTACCGCGACCTCATTACCGCTACCGCTGAAGTGTTTAACACTGCTATCCCTCACGAAGTACCCGATGAGATGAAAACCTATTTAGAGAAAGATGTATTTATCTTTTCAGGGCTCAAAACCCATACACAGCTCACTGAGGCACGGAGCAAACTAAAAGACGAGCAGGGCAATATATGCCCTTATTATCAGTTTGAACAGGAGATACTAAAACTGAATAACACCTATAACCGTAACTACTTAGAAGCCGAGTACCAGTTCGCTGTACAGAGTGCCCAAAGTGCCGCTAATTGGGCTAACCTACAAACCGACACGAGCCGTTATTGGTTGGAATATCGCACCGCAGGTGATGAGCGAGTAAGGCAAAGCCACGCCGCTTTGGCAGGAATATGTTTGCCCAAAGACGATGCCTTTTGGACGGAGTACTACCCGCCTAATGGCTGGCGTTGCCGCTGTACAGCTGTAGAAGTATTGGCACGTGAAAACACCAAAAGCAACCCCGAAACTGCCAAAAAGGCAGGAGAGGAAGCCACTACCCAGATAGGCAAGAGTGGAAAGAATAAATTGGAGATGTTTCGCTTTAACCCAGGGCAGGAAAAGAAGGTATTTCCACCCACTAATACTTATACTCAAGTAGTAGGAGCTGGGCATGTACAAAGAGAGTTAGAAGCAATGAATAATAGAACTTCAGTTAATTTGCAAGAGCTCATAAGAAGAGACTTCCCCACAAGAGAGGAGGTAAAAAATGTATTGCTAAAATATGCTGAATTATTCCCTAACGACTTTAGAAGAGGGCTCGAAGAGGTGAGCTTTACAAGTTCTACCAACTTTTTAATGCAACACTCAATGTATTTTAATAACAATACTAATGAATGGAGTAGCCAATCTACTATAAAAATAAGTACTCATACCTTTACAAGCATTGGTTTTAACCCTGCAGGACAGTTACGAGAAGCATTAGGAGCTATAAAGAAAGGAGAGGCTTTAACATTCAAACAAGAGTATGCTTTAGAGTCGTTATGGCACGAAATATTACACGCCAAAACTCAAACACGACCGGTACAACTTAATAGGAGACAAACAGAAAGTATGGAAACTATCAATGAATTTATAGCACGACACACCTATAATGAATTTATTGAAAGACTTGGAGGAAGAGCATCACACCAACAAAGAATTTTAGATGAAGGATATGGATATAGTGGTTGGATTAAAAACTTCAGAGAGCGATTGAAAAACAACGGTATAGAGGAGCGTGAAGCTGTTGATTTTTTTAAACCTCATTTAATGAGTGATTATTCTAATATAGGGGAGAAGATAACAGAGTTTTTTGCTATACAGCGGTAGCAATAGCATCATACCCTAAACCATATTCTTTATAGGCTTTAGGAAGCTGTTGCCAATACTGCTCGGCTTTATCCATATCTCCTCTTTCCTCAAAGAGGCAAGCTAAATCATAAAAAGCAAATTCTTTTGTGATATGCTTTTTGTAACTATCAGGGGTTAATTTCTCATTTAGTTCAATGCCAAATTTAAGTGTAAATGATAAGGCATCAAACCTAAGAGCGTTTAACTCTGATTGTGTGGGGTTGTGGTCAAAAATCGTTTCCATTCTATAAATGTATTTTAGGCAACAAAAGTACAAAATAAAAACAAAACAACAAGCAAATAAACACAAAACTTTTTTAAATGGAGTTTAAAGACTTTTTAAATCACATCTTAACAGATACGAAAGTAAAGCTCACAGAGGCGTTTGACCGCAATTTTGAGCGTAAAGCGTTCTTTGATGATAAATGGGCTAATACCCTTATACCTAATCGACGTGGCTCACTGATGATACGTACAGTTACACTAAGGCGGTCTATTCGTAGCAACATTGAAGGTACTACTGTACGCTGGACAAGCTCAGTGCCTTATGCCGATATTCAAAACAATGGCGGTGAAGTGGAAGTAACAGCCAAAATAAAGCGTTATTTTTGGGCAATGTACTACAAAGCTAAAGGGCGCAAAGGGGCTACACAAAAGGCTTTTTCAGTAGAAGCAGAGCACTGGAAAGCCCTTGCTTTAAAAAAGGTAGGCGACAAACTAAAAATACCCAAGCGACAATTTATCGGCGACCATACAGAAGTAAAACGAATGGTAAATGATATTGTAAATTTTAATATGAAAGAACTACTAAATAGCATACACCAATGAAAGCATTATTAGAAAAAATACAACAGAAAGTAAGCGAGATTGCAGAACTTAAACACATAGATGAGAACTGGGGACAGTTAGACTATTACAGTCCTAATATGCCTGTACAATACCCTTGTGCGCTGATTGATGTGCAACAAGTGCAATTCACTAACTTAGGCAAAGATATTACTAAAAAACCTCTACAACGACAGATAGGAACTGTACAGATAAAAATTACGGTGGCTAATATGAGGCTTACCAATAGTAGTATGCAAGCCCCAAGGAGACAAAAAGAAGAGGTGTGGGCAATATGGGGTATTATTGAGAAAATACACCAGCAACTACACGGAGTATCATTACTGCCTAATGTTTCGCCACTTATTAGGACTTCGCAGAACAGAACCCTTCGCGATGATGGGCTCCAAGAGTATGAAGTGTATTACAGTTGTGAAGTACAAAATATATAATTAGCAAATTGTAGATTAGGCGTAGGCTTGTAGCTCGGTATCTACATCTATACTTAGAATTTTGTAAAGCGTGCCTCTTGATATAAAGAACTTGGGGTATATAAACTCACGCCATATTACCGAAATAGGCATATAGCGATAGTCGTGGCGGTTGAACTCGTCCATTACTGCTTTGTATCGGAGGAGTTGGTTACGCTGGTAACCCTGCTTTTTATTGGGTGTTTTTAGAGGCATTGCTTTTAAGAAATTGATTTTATAGTGCAAAGGTATGAAATAATTACGAATTACAAAATACAAAAGACGAGAGGCGAATTTAATCGTCTCTCGTCTTTCGTTCTGTTAGTCGGTAGGCTTTTTTTAGTTTGCGTTTAAAGTCGTCTAAAGGAGTTTCATTTTTTTGCTCTTGGTAGCGAAATTCGGTGTGTTCGCGTTGGCGTTCATCGTCTATATATTGTAGGCGTTCTTTGTCATATTCTCTAAAAAATCTAAGCACTTTATCTATGCCTAATCGTTCGTAAAATTCGCCGTATTCACCCGATAGTACGCGTTTGAATATAAATGATATTTCGGTAAGTTTTAAGTAACCGTAATCGTTCATTATTTGGCTACTGCAAAGGCTTATTTGTTCTTCGCTCATTGGGCGACTTACGGCTAACATTTCGTTTAGATATACGAGCCATAACATTATATAACTTTCACAAGCTGTTGCACCATAGTCTCTTCGTATGCTACTAATGGAGGGGGTTGGCAGGTTGATAGCTTCGGCTATGGTTTTGAGTTTGTAACTGTGCTTCATACAGTTATTGGGTGAATATACCCTCAAGAATCTTTCGTTTGAAATCAGTGCTGTAAGTTTGTTTTGCACTACTGTTACCTCGTTTTGCATTTTGTAATATCTTGTTAAGTTGTGAATTGATGTATTTTAAATCGGTGTTTCGTTGGTGAAACTCATCCATCTTCTGCCAATTGCCCAATAGGTATTGCCACGTGGAAAGGGCTTCAGTGTCGTTTGCTGATACTTGTTGCAGGTAGCTAATGATTTGCTTGAGGGCTTTGCCGTCGGCACCAGTGAACTTGGGAGGAAATCCGTATAGACGATTGTAGAAGCCAAACCACTCGTCTAAGAATTGGGTGTAAAGGCTTGCAGTTTGATGCTCGTCTTTAGTGTAGGACACACTGCCGTTCCATTGCTCTTGGTAGCGTTCTATATCTTCCTCTTGTGGGGGTAGGATAGCTCCAAGTTGTTGGTATTGCTGACTGTTGAGCCCTCCGCTTTTGATTTCTATTTTGCAAAGCTCACCTTTTTTGTAGGTGAGCTTTAGCAGTGTGTGGGTACGGTGTAGGGTTACGGTGTAGGTCATTGGTTTGCTGTTTTATAGAGGTCTATTAGTTTAAGTAAAAGGGTTTCACGAGCTTCTTCGTAGCTTTCTTTGTAGGCAAACTCCCAAAATTCTCCGTTGTCTTATTTCGGGGTAAAAGATGTAGGCTGAAGTACCTTTGCTGGTGGCTTCGAGGTTGCCATAATAGCCTTTTGCTCTGAACCAAGCGAGGGCTTGCTCCCAAGTGGGAATACTATATACATCTTTATATATGTTATGGTTTTTTCCCTCTAAATCGAAAAAACCATTCCCGTCTTTTGAGCAATCTACAAAACTCCAATAGTTATCCATACTAAAAGGGCAGTGCTCATTAAACCCTATTTCTTTGAGTTTTTTGGCAATGTCGAGGGGGACAAGCCAAGTGGTGTATTTTTGTGTGTTCATTTTCTTTGTGTTTTAGTAATTAAAAACTTTCTTTTTCAACTTTTATTGTAATGTTATCTTCATCTAAGTACTTAATGGTGTATATCGTATTTCCCTCACGGAGGATAACAGAGGAGGGTAGTTTGCCAATTTGGTTGCGGAAGTAATGAAAGGTGTTGTATATGCCTTTTTTAAAAAATCTTACATCAGTTTTTGCCTCACTTAGTTCCTCTTCTAATTTTTTAACTTTTTCTTCTGCTTTTACAGTCATATTGCACAAACGCAATAGCTCTTTTTTTGCTGCTTGAGGGTTTCCATTAATCCTATCGCATATTGAGGAGTAACTTATATCATAATCGTCTATTTCCATTGTATTTTGTGTTTAAATTGTTATACATTCCACTCTTCTTTGGTGAGTTGTGTACCGCAGTCTTTGCAGAATAGGGCAGTTACTTCTACGGTTACGTAGTGGGCAAGGGTGCGGAGCTCTTTATGCTTGTGGGGGCAGGTGTTTAATGACGAATGACAAATGACAAATGATGTGTCGGACGTGGCAGAACTGACACCTGACAGCTGACACCTGCCCCCTTTTTTACTTTCTTTCATAGCGTTGGGTGAGCATTTTCTCGAATATGTTATTGACCTTGCCGACCTCACTGGGGGTGAGGTTTTGGAGGCTTTTTTTGAACGGGTTTTTGCTACTACAAAACCATTTACCAAGGCGTTTTATGTCGGCATACTTGGGGTTGGTTGTATCGCGCCATCCGAGTTCGTGGCATAGGGATAATAGCTTTAGTTGTTGCTTGTTTTCGATATTAAAGTAAGCGTGCATCTCGAAATGGTAACCAAGGTGCTGGGCGAGGGCAAAAAACTCGTCTTCGGTGAGATTTTTGGTGCTGGGGAGCTCTCGTCCTATAAAACTACATACGAATTGTAGGCGGGCTTCTCTGTCCTTAAAGCGTTTGCCTAAAAGGGTTTGGAGGATACGAATCTGATGGGGTTTTATTGTGGGCATATTATTCATTTTTAACTGTTACTTTTACATAGTCGCCTGCGTTATACTCTTTGTAGTCGTTTTCGTATATTGTTATTTTGTTAGTACCTTCTTTGTTGGCAACATACATATAATATTTTGCAGGGTGATAGGTGCTTGTGCGTACTTTTCCAACAAAGTGGAAGGTTGTATGGGCTGTTATAATTTCTTTGTCTACTACAAACCCTGTAATGACCTCTGTTTTGTTTGTTTGTTCATTGTTCTTTTTTCCACAAGAGAAAAATAGTAATGATAGTCCTAAAAATATAAGTGCTTTTTTCATTTTTAAATGGTGTTTAAAGGTTATTTAAAAGCTCCTCGCCTTAGTGGGTCTCATAAAAGCGTCCTCTTATTGCCAGCGACTTACTAAGGGCGGAGGAGCATCTTTTAGCTGCCGAAACGGCTAAAAGTGTAGTGTTATGCGGTGACTTGCTCTTCGTACTTTTCGTGTACTGGGAAGAGGTTTTTAATATCGGTACCTGGGGGAAAGTCTACCGATGAGAGTGACAAAGGTATGTTACACTTTTTGCCTTGCTCGTCGAGGG
>NZ_KB291385.1:0-3134 GCF_000318295.1 Capnocytophaga sp. oral taxon 326 str. F0382 | reverse complement strand
ATCATAATATATTCACAAAATAATTCACCGTCAGTAAGAACATTATAATGAAATGTACATATCCTACTCCTTAAACATTTATAAATAAACAACTTACAAAAAAGCCCGATAAAATGAAATGTACAGGATACCGTAATTTACCGTATATTTAGCGTAATTGAAAAAGCCCTTTTTTAGCCTTAAAATACCGCATACCGTAATTACTCCTCTATAACACCCCCAAAAAGCCCCAAACCCCAATAATAACGCCCATTTAGGGCGTTTTTTTGTATCTTATAGCAACCACTAAAGCCACCTTTTGAGGGGTTGAAAATACCCCCAAAAGGTACCCACCCACCCAAGCCTAAAAATACCCTCTTTTTAGTATTAGGGGGACACTTAGGGGGACAGTTAGGGGGACACTTTTTGGCTATTTTTAGGGTAGTGGAGTAGGTTATACCCTCTTTTTTGTGCAACCAATGGGCTTTTTTGCAGAGTAAAGGGGGGTGTATTGTAGTGCTTTTTAAAGTTTATTTTCATATAAAATACTGATTATTAGCTTTTTATTTCAAAAATATATAAAAAGGGTATGGTTTCTCTGGTATAAATATCCACTTTGCCCCTATAAAACTTCTGTTTTTTCTTCCTCTAATTGTTCTACACGTTGTTTTAAGAAGTGCATATCTGCTTGTAAGTCTGCAATTTTTTGATACTCAGGTATGGGGTCAAGAAACTCAAAGGAAAGGTGCATTTTGCACTCCCATACCTCTCTTACATCTTTTAGATCTACGTTTATATGAGGAAAAACGCGATTGTCTGACCTACAATATAGGCTTCCGTACTTCTCTATTCTATTAAGTACGCGTTTTACAATTACACCTTCTTTACTAACTACTACATATATTCTATTGTCTGAAATATGCTGCCAGTCCTCTACAAATTGCCCCACTACATAGCTACCACTCTGCAAAGTAGGGTACATTGATAAACCTTCCACCTGAAACATACGAAAAGTACCATTCCTCATACCTGGTAGGTTATACATTGGAAGTTTTCTTATATACTTAGGGTCATCATACCCTTTAAGGTAGCCCGCTTGTGCCATTATAGGTACCAGTGGAATACGTTCTTTCTCATCATCTTCGTCTTTTAATACTATCACTTTAGGCATTAGGCTTTTACCTTCTACCTTTATAGGAGCAACAACCTCTACTGGAGTACCTTTTATAGCCTCATCTTTAATCATAGACCCTTTGCCCGTGAGTAGCCATTCGGGACTCATATCTAAACAATTGTCTAATATTTTATTTAAAACCCCCTCTCCTAAGTCGGCATTTCGCTTTAGTTGGGTACCTAAATAGCCATTGGATAGTCCACATATCTTTTCAAAGGAACTATTGTTAATTCCTTTATTATCAATGTAATGAATAACTCTGTTTATTGCCTTCATAAAAATAATTAGAAAAAAGTTTAAAAATAATTTGCAAGTTTAAACTATTGTCTATACTTTTGCCCCGAAAATTAATAACAACATTTAACGGGACAAATGTATGAAAAAAATAAGAATTGTTTACGAATTAAAGAAACAAATTGCAAAAGAGATGAGCGTAACCACTCAAACTGTGGAAATGGCTCTCGCCTATGTGTACAACTCCGAAGTACAGCAAAACATTCGTCAGCGCGCTAAAGAACTACTACAGCAAGAGGCTGACAAAGTGCAAGTAGATTTAAAAACAAATTCAAACAATTAACAATCTATGGACAAACTAATCACAATCACCGAGCAAAAGGGCGTTCAATTAGTAGATGCCCGCGAGCTTCACCGAAAACTTCAAACAGGTAGAGACTTTTCCAATTGGATAAAAGGACGTATCCAAGAATATGGTTTCATTGAAAATGAAGATTATTTTATTGAAAATCAACGTTCGCCAAAATTGGCGAGTCAAGTTTCAACGCACGGAGGTTTTCGTCATAGAATAGACTATTACCTTACTGTCAATATGGCAAAAGAGCTGGCAATGGTAGAACGCAATGAATGGGGCAGGAAAATACGCCGTTACTTCATTGAAATGGAAAAGATAGCCCAGCAATCTATCATCAAAATGCCCCCCTCTCTCAATGTCTACGGCAAGGAAGCTCTGCCCTATATAGAGTGGTTGCTATTACACCAGTACTCAGTTACCAGTGGGCAGTATTTTCGCCGCATCAAAAAGCACCCCCAGCACTTCTACCGCACCGCCGAAGGCAAGTGGTATATAAATAAAGAGTTTGCCGAAGCCCTTTTGCAACTCAAAAACGGTTATCAGCAACTTACCAAGGTCCAAGGACTGCCACAAGTAGTACAATTATCGTTAAAACTTTATGAAGCATAACACTATGAAAGTAGGAGACAAAGTAAGAGAAATTCCAGATGAATTTGGCTGGGTAATGAAAGAAGGAGTCGGTATAGTCCTTAAAGTCTACAACGTAGGAGAGGACACTCGTGTAGATGTAGACTTCGGAGATGGAGGAATTTACATTTATTTTATAGAGCATTTAGAAAACGTTTAAACACTATGAAAAAGCTACTAAAAAAACTTCTCGCACCATTGATACGAGAAGTTATCGCAGAGGAACTTAAAGAGGTTCGCCCTATCGTTAAAGAACTTTTGAAGCGGGAAGCAGCTCGCCAACTTTCAAACATTTAAAAAACCCTTTAAACCCTATTAAAAATGAAATTAGAAGTACACTTACGGCGCGTGCGCAAAGGAAAAAGCACCTACACCCTTGCAGGAGTAGTGCCCAGTATTGAGGTAGAAAGCTATCAAGAGGCTTTCAACCACCCCGAAGTACAGCAAATGATTAGAGATGCCTACGGCAGTTGTTTTCATATTACCTTTTACAGCAATGAAGGTATGAAAACCTTTGAAATTAAAAAAATTAAACTCAATTTTAAATTAAAGAAAAAACCATTTACCTTATCATCGGCAGAGAAATACGCACTACCTTCTTAGGTATCGTCGTAAAAAGAGAAAAAATAGAGTACCACTAATAACACTACATCACGTTTTTTATATTTTGATTTTATTGTTGTTTTCCCCAGTGGTTGGTATGACCAACAGCATTAAGCGCAGCTCGCAACTGCACTGGGGAGCAAGGCAAACGCCAAAAAAAAA
>NZ_KB291384.1:6200-6486 GCF_000318295.1 Capnocytophaga sp. oral taxon 326 str. F0382 | reverse complement strand
CCGAGTAATACTAATCACCCGTAGACTTTTCGCGCAGCATTCTTTTTTATAGATAAGAATTAAGAGATAAGAAGTAAGAAAGTGTAATACTACTTATGTTTTATCAATTATTAATCTCTTAAGAAGTTAGTTAAGATATGTTTTTTATCCCTATATGTTAAAAATATGATTAGGAATTGGTATTTTAGGATAAGATACAAAAGGAGTGTAAAAAGCTCTTACCTCTTACCTCTTACCTCTTACCTAAAACGATTTAAGGTGGTTATAGTCAAAGGTCTCACCTCTT
>NZ_KB291384.1:0-6180 GCF_000318295.1 Capnocytophaga sp. oral taxon 326 str. F0382 | reverse complement strand
TGTCGCCGCCTTCTTATAAAGAGCAATTCTGATAAAGAATTGCTCTTTTTTTATTATATCATCATTTTATCAAATCTCATCACAGCTCCTCACCATTACTCCTTCCCAACAAACTAGATTCCATTCTCCCTATCAATTCTATACATTCCATCACCTCTTTCTTCCCAATCAACCTTGTTTGACTTGACTCGTCTGCCCCGTCCGATTTCCTCCTACATTCTAAAAATAAAAAGAACCCTATCACTAGAATAGGGCTCCTTTAAATGTTTTCACAACGGAATAATCCTTATTGTGAATTGCTTTCAAATTCTGCGACAAAGGTAAGTGTAATATTTTTTATAAGCAAATTTTTCTTAATATTTTTTATTTTTATTTCTTTTTTTATTATCTTTGCCTCACCAAAATATAAAAAGAATGAAACGTATATTAGGCTTAGATTTGGGCTCAAACTCTATCGGTTGGGCTTTTGTGGAACAAGATTTTGAAAACAAACAAGGAAAAATTATTGCTACTGGTAGTAGGATTATCCCTATGGATCAGGGTATATTAGGTGACTTTGAGAAGGGAAATACAGTTTCTCAAACTGCCGAAAGAACTACTTATCGCAGTATGCGTCGTCTGAGAGAACGGCATTTACTTCGCCGTGAGCGACTTCATAGAGTACTTCACATATTAGGTTTTTTACCTCCTCACTATGATGCTCAAATAGACTTTACCAAAAGATATGGTAAATTTATAGATAATGCTGAACCCAAAATAGCTTATAACAATGGGAATTTTATCTTTATGAATAGTTTCAATGAGATGATTGAGGATTTCAAAAAATACCAACCTCAGTTATTTTACAAGAAATCTAATGGCGAAGAGAGTAAAATTCCTTATGATTGGACAATTTATTACCTGCGCAAAAAAGTCCTTTCGCAAAAGATTACCCAACAAGAATTGGCTTGGCTTATACTTCACTTCAATCAAAAAAGAGGGTACTATCAGTTGCGTGGCGAAGAAGAAACAGAAAACCCTAACAAGGAAGTTGCTTTTCACTCCTTAAAAGTTGTAGATGTAGAGGCTGAAGCCCCTAATAAAAAAGGAGAGATTTGGTATACAATCCGTTTAGAAAATGGTTGGATATACCGTCGCACGAGTAAAATTCCATTGGACGACTGGAAGGGAAAAACGCGTGATTTCATTGTTACTACCGATCTTAATGATGATGGCACGATTAAAGTAGACAAAGAGGGAAAAGAAAAGCGTTCCTTCAGAGCTCCTGACGAAAATGATTGGAATTTACTCAAAAAGAAAACAGAGCACGATATTGATTTTTCTGGAAAAACTGTAGGTGCTTATATCTACGACCATTTGTTGCAAAACCCTAATCAGAAAATAAAAGGAAAATTAGTTCGTACTATTGAAAGAAAGTACTATAAAGACGAACTAAAGGCTATTTTGGCTAAACAAATAGCTCTTCAACCAGAATTGTTCACTGAAACCCTATTGGCGGACTGTATAAGAGAATTATACCGCAAAAACGAGACACAACAGCAAAATCTACTATCAAAAGATTTCCTTCATCTGTTTGTAGAAGATATCATTTTCTACCAACGCCCATTGCGTAGCAAAAAATCTACTATTGCCAATTGTACCTTAGAAAAACGTTCGTATATAGATAAGGAAACTAATGAGCGCAAAGACACTTTTATAAAAGTATGTGCCAAATCTAATCCTTACTACCAAGAGTTTAGAGTGTTACAATGGCTGCAAAACTTGAGAATTTACGAAATAGAAACCGACCGTGAGGTAACTGCTGAGTTTATCGAAACAGCCGAAGACTATGAGGCTCTCTTCAACTTCTTGATGTCTCAAAAAGAAATAGATAACGAAGGTTTACTGAAATACTTTTTGTTTGCAAAAAATCCTCAAATTAAAGATAAAGTAGCTAAAAGTGAGCTTAAAAAATGGCTCACTACTTATCGCTGGAACTATGTGTATGATGCGGCGGATAACTCTTCCAAAAAATACCCTATGAATGAAACAGGCTATGACCTTCAGCGGTATTTGCAAAAAGTAGAAGGACTCCCTGCTAATTTTCTAACCTTTGATATAACATATCGATTGTGGCATTTGTTATATTCGGTGAAGGACAAAGTTGAATTTGAAAAAGCATTAAAGAAATTTGCTCAGGAATATCAATTAGACGAAGCATCGTTTGTAGATAGTTTCAAGAACTTCAAACCCTATCCTAATGAATATGGTAGTTTCTCAGAAAAAGCTATTAAAAAATTGCTTCCTCTAATGCGATTTGGCAATCATTGGGACTTTAATCGCATTGATGTATCTACTCAAAAACGTATAGACGACCTTATCAATGGAGTAGCAAATGACGAAATCCGTACCATCATTAGAGAAAAAGCAGAGAAGTATCAGCTCAATAGTGAGAGTTGCTTTCAGGGGTTACCGCTTTGGTTGGCACAGTATGTAGTCTATAACCGTCACGCTGAAGCTACTGATATAGAAAAATGGACTTCAGTGAGTGATTTAGAAACATATTTAGAAGATTTCAAACAACACTCTCTTAGAAACCCTATAGTAGAGCAAGTAGTTACCGAAACTTTACGCGTAGTAAGAGATATTTGGCAACAATACGGCGGGGGACAAGCGAATTTCTTTGATGAAATACACATAGAACTGGGTAGAGAACTCAAAAAAACAGCCGAAGAAAGAAAACAACTTTCCAATAGAAATCAAGAGAATGAAAATACCAACCTACGCATTAAGAAATTACTTGCCGAATTAAAAGAAGATGCAAGCATACAAAACGTGCGTCCGTATTCGCCTGTACAGCAAGAACTGCTTAAAATCTATGAAGAAGGTGTGTTCAGTAGTACAGATCAAGTAGAGGAAGATATTCAGAAAATCCGCAAAAAAGCTGAACCTACCACCCCTGAGATACAACGCTACAAGCTCTGGTTGGAACAAAAATACAAATCGCCTTATACGGGAGAGGTGATTTCACTTACAAAACTATTTACTGAGGAGTATGAAATAGAACATATTATTCCGCAAAGCCGTTATTACGATGATAGTTTATCCAATAAGGTAATATGTGAATCGGCTGTAAATAAGCTAAAAACAAATCAATTAGGATTGGAATTTATCCAGAATCACCACGGTGAGAAGGTGCGCATAACAGGTAATAAAGAAGTTACTATCTTCACAGAAGAGCAATACAAAGAGTTTGTGAAAAAACATTACGCTAACAATTCAGCTAAACAGCAAAAGCTTCTTTTGAATGAGATACCTGAAAAAATGGTCGCTCGCCAGCTGAATGACACGCGTTACATCAGCAAGTATATTTCTGAAATACTTTCTAAAATAGTGCGTTCAGATGAAAAAGATGAGGGCGTAAACTCTAAAAATGTAATACCTTGTACAGGAAAAATTACCACCGCTCTCAAACAAGATTGGGGACTTAATGATGTGTGGAATGAGCTTATACTTCCTCGTTTTGAGCGAATGAACCAGCTTACCCAAACACAGCTATTTACCTCATATAACGACAGATTTCAAAAAAATCTCCCTACTGTTCCAATAGAATACAGCCAAGGTTTTCAAAAGAAACGCATAGACCACCGTCATCACGCTATGGACGCCTTAGTGATTGCTTGTGCTACGAGAGAGCACATCAATTATATGAATAACCAACACGCATTGGATAAGAATAAGGATAAAAAAGAAAAACAACAATCTCGCATAGACCTTCGCACTATCCTCTGTGAGAAAAAGAATAATAACTGGCAGTTCAAGAAACCTTGGAGTACTTTCACTCAAGAAACCAAAGAAGCCCTCGAACATATAGTAGTGAGTTTTAAACAAAACCTAAGAGTGATTAATAAAGCTACCAATTATTATGAAAAATGGGAAGAGAAAAATGGTGTACTTGTAAAAAAGAAAGTAAAACAAGAGGGAACTAATTGGGCTATCAGAAAACCTTTACACAAAGAAACGGTTTCAGGTAAAATTGTTTTGGATAGAAAAATAGGTAAAGATAAAATACTTACAGCTACGCGAAAAGAAGTAGATATAACTTTTACAGAAAAGATTATCAGTAGTATTACCGATACGGGTATTCAGAAAATATTACTCAACTATCTCAACTATAAAGGAAGCCCCGAAGTTGCTTTTTCAGCAGAAGGATTAGAAGAACTCAACAAAAATATCGCTCAATATAACGATGGCAAGAAACATCAGCCCATTTATAAAGTGCGTATTTTTGAGGAAGGAAGTAAATTTCCGCTGGGAGAAACGGGTGCTAAAGCTACCAAATTTGTAGAAGCCGCCAAAGGAACAAACCTCTTTTTTGGAGTATATCAAGGCAAAGAAAAACGCTCGTATGCAACGATCCCTCTCAACGAAGTAATTGAACGACAAAAACAAGGACTTCCTTCTGTCCCTGAGCGCAATGAAAAAGGAGAACCATTGTTGTTTAGTCTTTCGCCTAACGATTTGGTATATGTGCCTATGGAAGGAGAAATCGCAGAGACAATAGATTTTAATAATCTCAGCAAAGAACAGAAAGAAAGAATTTATAAAACAGTGAGTTTTACAGGAAATCAGTGTTTTTTTGTACAAGAAGCAGTAGCAACCCCTATTGTAAATAAAATGGAATATTCACCATTGAATAAAATGGAGAGAGATATTCTAGGAACAATGATAAAAGAGGTCTGTATCAAACTAAAAGTAGACCGCCTAGGAAACATCACCAAAGCATAGAAATCTTTTTAAAAACCAATAAACACCCTTTAAACTATGTTATACCGTTCTATTTACATCGGCAATCCTACCCATTTGAAGTTGAAAGATAAGCAACTCAAAATAACAGACCCCACTACCCAAACTGTAAAAGGGAGTGTACCTATTGAAGATTTGGGTTTGCTGATGCTTGACCATTATCAAATTACTGTTTCACATCAGTTATTGCAAGAGTTGATGAAGAACAATGTGGTGCTTATCAGCTGTGATGAAAAACACTTACCCTTAGGAGCAATGCTTCCTTTTAGTGGAAATACTCAATATTCCGAACGGGTGAAAACACAGTTGGAAGTGAGCGAACCTCTTAAAAAACAACTTTGGAAGCAAACTGTGGAATGCAAAATTCAGAACCAAGCTAAGGTATTAGAACATTTAGGAAAGTATGCCGACCCGATGTACGACTATCTAAAAGAAGTAAAATCGGGCGATACAACCAATATGGAAGGCATTGCTGCTCAACATTATTGGAAGTACCTTATCGATTATGATTTTCTAAGAGATCGATTTGGTGAGTATCCTAATCAGTTTTTCAATTTTGGATATGGAGTTTTGCTCAGTATCGTAGCCCGCGCATTGGTAGATACAGGTTTACTATTAGTATTAGGAATTTTCCATCGCAATAAGTACAACCCCTATTGTTTGGCGAGTGATATAATGGAACCCTACCGCCCCATAGTAGATTTATTGGTAATGGAATGGCTCACAGCACATCCTGAAGTAGAAGAACTCAACAAAGAAAGTAAAGCTCATATACTGCAGATGGCAACCCGTGATGTACAGATAGAAAAGAATATCCACCCCTTGATAGTCGCCGTAAAGAACACAGCTTCTTCTTTATACAAATGCTATACTGGTGAAAAGCGATTGATAGCTTATCCTGAATTATGATCATAGCCGAACGATATAATGCTTATAGAATTATGTGGGTATTAGTATTATACGATTTGCCAACAGAAACGAAGAAGATGCGTAAAGAAGCACAGAACTTTCGTGATAAACTTATAAAGGACGGCTTTACGCTCTTTCAGTTTTCGATGTACATAAGGCATTGCCCCAGTAGAGAGAATGCCCAAGTGCATATCAATCGTGTAAAACAAAACTTACCTCAGTATGGCAATATAGCTATTATGTGCCTAACCGACAAGCAGTTTGGCGATATGGAGTTCTTTTACTGTCAGAGAGAAACAGCAGCTCCCGAAACCTATGTGCAATTAGAGCTTTTTTAAGAAGAATAGAAAAGTAAAACCTCCTCTTCTGCCTTATGAGCAAAGGCAAAAGAGGAGGTTTTTCAGTACTGTTTTTAAGCAAAACCGATTGATACTAAAACCTTTAAAAGATTGAGGTTGTTATCAATCGCAAAACTACAAAATTTGA
>NZ_KB291383.1:417-660 GCF_000318295.1 Capnocytophaga sp. oral taxon 326 str. F0382 | reverse complement strand
TTCAAATTTTGTAGTTTTGCGATTGATAACAACTAAGTACTCTTCCTCCGCTCTTAGATTGATGTTGTGAATTGCTTTCAAATTTTGTAGTTTTGTGATTGATAACAACTTTATATTATATATTATTATATTATAAAATGTTGTGAATTGCTTTCAAATTTTGTAGTTTTGTGATTGATAACAACAAACAAAAGCAGTACCAACGCTCCAAAATTGTTGTGAATTGCTTTCAAATTTTGTAGT
>NZ_KB291383.1:0-397 GCF_000318295.1 Capnocytophaga sp. oral taxon 326 str. F0382 | reverse complement strand
TCAAATTTTGTAGTTTTGCGATTGATAGCAACACTGGTACGAGGTTTTTCGCCTTTCATAGGGTTGTGAATTGCTTTCAAATTTTGTAGTTTTGTGATTGATAACAACTATCCTTGCCGATGAAGCAATAAATTACATGTTGTGAATTGCTTTCAAATTTTGTAGTTTTGTGATTGATAACAACTCATTTATTTTTTTGTCCTCGTGCCTGCGGGTTGTGAATTGCTTTCAAATTTTGTAGGTTTGTGATTGATAACAACATAATCTTTCATTGATATAATCAAAATTCTGTTGTGAATTGCTTTCAAATTTTGTAGTTTTGTGATTGATAACAACTGTAGATACCGAGTAGTATCCAAAGAATTAGTTGTGAATTGCTTTCAAATTTTGTAGTTTT
>NZ_KB291382.1:19309-23165 GCF_000318295.1 Capnocytophaga sp. oral taxon 326 str. F0382 | reverse complement strand
ATAATGCTCTATTATTCCGAACTGAGGTTTTTTATATCGGACTGATGTTAAAAGTGTAAGCTACAGGTGTGTGGAAAACAGAAGTATAATAGGCTCATCTTTTGATGGGAGATGAGCCTATTGTTTTTCTAATTGTTGTTATAATAACAATTTGTGATTAGAGGGTTGTTTCCTTTACGGTTTTGTTACCAGGACGGTCGGTAGCCGTTACGACTACTTTATCGCCAGAGAGGGCGGCGTTAGTAGCGGTGGTGCTATAGATCCATTTGCCTTCTAAGAGGGTTGCTTCACCTTGTTCAACAGGGGTATCATCGCTGTTTATAATTGCGACTTTCACAGTGGTTACCTTAAAATTATCGGTGACGGTGATGGTTATTTTTTCGCCGCTGGCAGCCCCTTTATAAGCTGAGACATCTACGTTTTCAATCACTGGAGCTTTGAGGAAATCGGCGACAGCGAGGTTGTAAGCAGATACGCCTTTTCGTTTCTGAGCTTCGGTGGTATAGAGTACTTTGAGAGAATTGTCCTGCAAAGCGTTTTTACCGTAGGCGATAGCACTTGAGAATTTGGTTTGTTGAGCTATTTGTTTAGCGGTTGGTTTTTTGGTACGCACTGGGAATTTAGAGACGATGGTTTCACCATTGCGTTGACTGAAAACGATTTGTTTTCCGATTCGACCAGAAAGGCCTTCTGTTACGATGTTGTTAATACTTTTTGCCATTTTTGTTTGATTTTAAAGTTGTTAATAATTAGGGGTTAGGGGATAGTGAATAGTGAATAGTGGATAGGGGATAGTGCTGGACACGTCAGCCTGTCCAGAGGGGCTGACCACTATTCTATTTCCTATTTCATTTCTGAACTTTATTTCCTAACTTTTACGGTGCAAAATTGCGGCGAATTTTGCGTGTGTGCAAAAAGTTGTAACAAGGGGTAACAGGGTTGTAACAGAGTAGTACAGATATGAGATTGATTTACAACAAATAATGTTCATACATCAGTTTGATGCCTTCTTGGAGTTCAACAGAGTGTTGCCACCCGAGTTGGTGTAACTTGCTGGGGTCGGTGAGTTTGCGCATTGTGCCGTCAGGTTTGGTGCTATCGAAGACTATTTTTCCTTGATAGCCAATGGTCTCTTTTATCATATAGGCGAGTTCTTTGATAGAAAGTTCCTTACCCGTACCAATATTGATATGGGTGTTGCGGACTTCTTTGGCATTAGCAGGATATATATCTTTAAAATTGATGCGTTCCATTAGAAACACACAAGCATCGGCCATATCTTCACTCCACAAGAACTCACGCAAAGGAGTGCCCGTACCCCATAGCGTAACTGTTTTGGCTGTAATACCATATTTTGATAAGATTGTTTTTATTTCTTCTTGGCTGTTTTTACCACTTATTCCTTCTACCGGACGCTTGTTGAGGTCTGTTTTTACTGCTTCCCAATCATTTTTAAGCAAGGCATTTGCTAAGTGTATTTTGCGTACCATCGCTGGCAATACGTGAGAATTTTCGAGGTGAAAATTATCATTAGGCCCATAGAGATTGGTAGGCATTACAGCAATATAATTAGTGCCGTATTGCAGGTTGTAACTCTCGCATAGCTTGATGCCTGCAATCTTGGCAATAGCATAGGGTTCATTGGTATATTCTAACGGAGAGGTGAGCAAACAGTCTTCTTTCATAGGCTGGGGTGCTTCCTTAGGGTAGATACAAGTACTCCCTAAGAACAGTAATTTTTTCACCTTATTTTCGTAAGCCGAATGAATCACATTGTTTTGAATCATCAGGTTTTCGTAGATAAAATCGGCGCGATAGGTGTTGTTAGCCATAATGCCCCCTACTTTGGCAGCAGCCAAGAAGACATAATCGGGTTTTTCATCTTTAAAGAATTGAGCGACGGCTTGTGCATCACGTAGGTCGAGTTCGGCACTTGTTCTGCCTATCAAATTGGTATATCCTTTTTGAGAAAGATTCTTCCAAATAGCAGAACCCACTAAACCTTTGTGTCCTGCAACATATATTTTAGCGTTTTTATTCATTGTTATTCAAAGTAATTCATTACAGTGAAGCCACCTTCTTTGAGGTAAGCATCGCGTTTGAAGAGTTTGATATCCGAGCGCATCATATCTTCAATCAGTCCTTTAAGGTCATACTCAGGTTTCCAACCTAAAACGGTTTGCGATTTGGTAGGGTCGCCGATGAGCAAATCTACTTCGGTAGGGCGGAAATACTGAGGGTCTACATTTACCACTTCGGGGTTATTGGCAATACGTTCGCGTATGGCACTGAGGTACTTTTCGCCTACTTTTTCGCTGAAAACAGAAGTATCTACTGCTGTGATATAGCCTTTTTCGTTTACGCCTTCGCCTTTAAATTCGATAGTG
The DNA here is from genome assembly GCF_000318295.1 of Capnocytophaga sp. oral taxon 326 str. F0382. Lineage (NCBI taxonomy): Bacteria > Pseudomonadati > Bacteroidota > Flavobacteriia > Flavobacteriales > Flavobacteriaceae > Capnocytophaga > Capnocytophaga sp. oral taxon 326. The sequence goes on along the minus strand of NZ_KB291382.1, from coordinate 20,778 downwards.
AGACCTATTTCTTTGGCAGCCATTGTGATAAAATCGCGGATGGCGGTAGTGATACCTGTAGCAATTACATAATCGCTAGGAGCGGGTTGTTGCAAGATGAGGTACATCGCCTTGATATAGTCTTTGGCGTGCCCCCAGTCGCGTTGAGAGCTGAGGTTACCCATATAGAACTTATCCTGCATACCCAAAGCTACCCTACTGAGCGCACGGGTTACTTTGCGGGTTACGAAAGTTTCACCGCGTATAGGAGATTCGTGGTTGAAGAGGATACCATTAGAGGCGTGCATATTATAGGCTTCGCGGTAATTGACAGTAATCCAATAGGCATACAATTTAGCTACTGCATAAGGTGAACGCGGATAGAAAGGAGTGCGTTCACTTTGAGGTACTTCTTGTACCAAACCGTAAAGTTCAGAAGTAGAAGCTTGATAGATACGCGCTTTTTCGGTAAGCCCCAAGAGGCGTACAGCTTCGAGGATGCGCAATGTGCCCAGACCATCGGCGTTACCTACGTATTCGGGTGTTTGAAAACTCACGTGCACGTGACTCATCGCTGCGAGGTTGTAGATTTCATCGGGTTGTACCTCTTGGACAAGGCGTGTGATATTCATACTATCGGTAAGGTCGCCGTAGTGTAGGATGAGATTGCGGTGTTCTAAATGAGGGTCTTGGTAGAGGTGGTCGATACGGTCGGTATTGAAGAGGGATGATCGGCGTTTCATACCGTGTACTTCATATCCTTTTTTGAGGAGGTATTCGGCGAGATAGGCACCATCTTGCCCTGTGATACCTGTAATGAGTGCTTTTTTTGTCATTTTATTATTGGTGTAATAAAGGAGATTGTTCAAGGGGCGAAGTTACGAAAAATATTGGAGATAAAGATACTTTTTGTAGATATTTTTTAGTAGGTATTGACTGCCCTTGCCCACGAATTTCACGAATTTTCACGAAATTGGAAGTATAAAAGTCTTTCGAAATTGGGAGTGCATAAAAGTCTTTATTTCCACGAATTTGGGAGTGTGTAAAACTTTATTTTATATTATCTCACGAATTTCACCTGAGGTGGTTTATATTGTGAATATATTATGTTATAAAGCTGTAAATCAATATTCTGTTATATCGAACTGACGTTATATTAATGTGAGTTCGGCATAAGTAATTATTTAACAATCAGTGGAATATTTTTAATCTCCCACGAATTACACGAATTTTCAGAAATAGGGAGTGCATAAAAGTCTTTATTTCCACGAATTTGGGAGTGTGTAAAACTTTATTTTATATTATCTCACTAATTTTCACCTGACGGTGAATTATAATGTCTATTATACCGAACTGAGTGTTGTTAAGAATTTATCTAACAAGCAGGCGAAATATTTTTAATCTCCCACGAATTTCACGAATTTTCACGAATTAGGGAGTGTGAAAGTCTTTATTTATAATTATCTCACGAATTTTCACCTGACGCTGAA
>NZ_KB291382.1:14501-19289 GCF_000318295.1 Capnocytophaga sp. oral taxon 326 str. F0382 | reverse complement strand
GTCAAAGTTTTGGGACTTTGACAGAGTTTATGATTTATCGCCTACCCTCAAGTTTAAGGAGTTTTTCTCCATTTGCTATGAAAAGAGCTGCTATTTGTTGAGCTCCGTAGGTATTGAAATGATTGGTGTCGTACATTATTGGTTTTCCTGCTATACAACCATCATTAGGGATGTAATGAGAAAGGTCTATTATATGGAGGGTAGGGAATTCGGTTTTTAGGGTGGAGGCAAATCTTTCCCAACGTTTGTAATTTTTCTTGTATTTTTCTCCTCTAAGAGAGGTAAAGTATTGGATTCCTAGTTGCTTTTTGAGCTTTTGGTTTCTTTGAACATCATAATCAAAATTAGCTGATGAGTTTAGCACATAAACGTCTTTTCCTGCAGCTAACAAGGTGCGTATAGTAGCGATGAACTTTTGTGTATATGCAGGGATATTTTCTCTATCGGTAGTATATGAGTTTACTAAAAAGATAACATTGTACTGGAGGTAGTGTTCTTGCAAGTAATCAAGTGCCTTTTGGCATTCGGGTGAAGGTTTCCAACCTTGAGTGTTTAATAACGATGGACAAGCTCCTGCTGATAGGACATCGGCTTTCCAACCTTCTTTTTTACCTACTATATCTATGAAAGGGGATAAATGAGAGGTATGGCTATCGCCTACAAAAAGGATTTTTTTAGGATAAAGACTTTTCGTATCACCTAATGTTTGCAAGGTATCTTTTGAAGTAGTACATTTTTCACACACTACTGGTGGAAAGTGTGATGAAGTTTTTTGAAGCTCAGGAATTTTTGCTTGATACAGACTGTAACTAATAGCTATCACTACTGTAAGAGGCAATAGGTATAAATACAAAAAGCTCTTCTTGAAAGTGTATTTTTTCTTTCTAAAAGGTTGTTCTACAAAATAATAGGTGATTATTGAAAGTAAGAACATTAGTATAAAAGCCCCTAAAGCGACCCCAAAAGGTAAGTCGCCTACTCCTAAAAAATACCTACACATTGCTAATACAACCCAATGCCATAAGTATAGAGAATACGAGAGTTTTCCTATCCACACTATAGGTGGTATTGAAAATAGTTTTTTCACATAGCTTCCTTTTTCATTAGCTACAATTAGTAGCGCTGTAGGGACACACAACAAGAGTGAAGTTACCCCTGGGAAATAAGGAGGAACAAAAATGCCTTTGATACACAAGCAAGCTATGACTATTACCAAAGTGCTACTACCTAATATATTAGACATTTGCACTGACAAATGATTACCTTTTAAGCACAAGATTACAGCCAGCAATGAGCCTGTGAGCAACTCTATCATTCGCAAATGAGGGAGGTAGTAGGCGTCTAAGTGTATGCCTATTTTCTCTAATGGTAAGAAGGAGAGGCATAGCAAGAAAAACATTGTAGAGAGTAATACAGCTATGATATGTTTTCTGAGGAACTTACTTTTAAACACTAACCACAACAATAGAGGAAAAATGAAATAGAATTGTTCTTCTACAGATAGTGACCATATATGATTGAAGGGGCGTTCTTCGGTAGATATATCAAAATAGCCTCCTACTCTTGCAAAATAGAAGTTAGACAGAAAGAAAACAGAAGCTACTGCACTGTTGGCAACGCTATAAAAATCTTTGGTTAAGAAGAGCCATCGTGTGAGCAATAACCCTACAACTATCACTACAAAACAAACAGGAAGAATTCGCCTGATGCGCCTATTGTAGAAATTGGCAAACGAAAAGTTGTTTTGCTCCATCTCACGGTAGAGAATAGTGGTAATGAGAAAACCTGAAATAACGAAAAAGATATCTACCCCCAAAAAGCCATTGGGCAAGAGCGTTGGACTTAAATGAAATAATACAACGGCTAAAACCGCTAAAGCGCGAAGTCCATCGATGTCGGGGCGATAAGTATTCTTTTTCAGCATAGTAAGTTTTTAGTCCTTTTCTAAGATTTGTTTTAAGGTTTCTCGATTGATTTTCTTTCTTTCCTTATCGAAAAACCAACCGTACTTATTGAAGTAATAAATAGCGGATTTGATATGGGATTTGAGGAGTTTGATATTTTTATAGGATGCTTTTTGATATTCGTGTACAACAACAGCTTCGGGGAAGAAGATGGTTTTGTAGGCACGATGGATACGACGGTTGAGGTCGAAATCTTCCATATACATAAAAAAGTGCTCATCAAATAATCCTACATTCTCAAGGGCTTCGGTGCGCAAGAACATAAAACACCCCGAAAGGATGGGGATGTTCATCGTTTTGCTATAACTAAAGGCGTGTAACTCAAAACGTTTGTTGCTTTTATCTCTCCACTTTTTGAAAGGGATGAAACGCCTAAAAATAAGGTCGAGAGGGGAAGGTAGGAGTTTGCAAAGGTATTGCAATTGACCATCGGGATAGATGATTTTGGGCATTATATTGCCTACCTCGGGGTGCTCATTCATATAATGAGTGAGTTTTTCTAAGGTGCCTTTTTGTATGACAATATCAGGATTTAAGACTATGTGATAGGGCAGCCCTTGCTCCATAGATTTTTTGATAGCAATATTATGAGCTTTGCCATACCCCATATTCTCGTTGTTGAAAATATAGTGTATTTCCTTATCGGGGTACATCGTTACAAGGCTTTTGAGCTCATCGGTAGGTGAGTTGTCGACAAGGAATAGCTGTAGCTGCTGGGTTTGGCAAGCGAAGTAGCTATCGATTGCTTTTTTTAAAGGGGTGAGGTCGGTTTGATATAACACTATAGAGGCAGAGAGTTTCATTCCGATAATTTTTTAATGACGTCTAAATATTGGTACTCATAAGTAGTGTCAGGTTCTAAATAAGCGCCTTCCGACCATTCATTCCAAGCATTGATGAATACAAATTCATTTCCTTTGGCAGCTTCGATAAGAGAGAGTTCTTTTAAAAAGTGTTCAAAATTAGCAGGAGTAGCATTTACAAAGAATTTAGAGCGATTTTTGTATCGGGGAGTGTTATCCCAATCTACAATAATTGATTGATAGGTTTTATCTTGGGTTTGTTGTGCTAAGGCTAAGAGGGCTTCACCAAAAGCTACGTAGTCTACTTTTTGGCTTTTTTCCATTTTAAATTTGAGTCGGCCTATCCAGAATTGCATTTTTTCAGGCAAACGTCTGAGTTTTTTTTCTATTGCGGATACCCACGATTTGCGTTGGAAGAACTTTTTGTTGAACAAATAGCGAGGTTGAAAGAGCATTTTGGCTTGGAAGCTGCTATACACTTCGTCTTCTCTATCGAGGTCATAGGATTTCATTCCGATAAAATAGATGCCTTCAAAACCATTTTCACGAGCTTTTTGGTTGAAGAAGTTCATCCATTGGGTTTGATGTTTATTGAGTTCGGGGCGATAGATGCAAAACACAGGTTTTTGGTCTATGGTAATATAACGAGGGTCTTTGAAAAAAGGTAACAAATAATCAAAATGTTGTTGCCAAAGATCTTTATCATTTAAATGTTTTTGTTCCATCAGTATTTCGGAGCTACCGATCCACTGTTTTGTCCAAGTTTCGTTTGCCCAAGTGATACAGAAGTTGAGGTCGTTGTTAGGATTTGCTAAAAACAATTCCATAGGTTTGCCTAACAATAGCTTGCCATCAAACCAATAGTGATAGAAATTGAAGCCTGCTAAGCCGTATTTTTTTGCCAATTGGGTTTGCCAAGCAATTACCTCAGCTTCAGTAAGGTTGTAGTAGTTGTTGTTTAAAGGGATTCGGGGTTGTCGTTGTTCTTCGGCATATTGTTGGGCGGCTTGTACCAATTCCCAATCGGTAAATTGGTGTCCCCACCATTGGTTGTTTTCTTCTATGGAGTGAAACTGAGGGAAATAGAAGGCTATATATTTCATTGTAGTGTTCTTTTAAGTTTGTTGTATATTTTTATTATTACATATTTTATTCCCAAATACTTATAGAGTATAGAAAGGAAATCACTTTTAAATTGTACATCTTTCACTTGGGTAGAAATTCCATCGTTGCTATATACGGCTATGGTGAGTTCTACGTATTCAAATTTGTATTTTGACCAGAGTTTTAGGTTTAACTCATAATCGGCTAATAACTTGTATTTTAGATTGTACGGGTGTTGTTCTACTATTTTCTTAGGATAGAAAATTGCTTGGTGACATATATTTTGTTCTATGAGTTTGGCGGTTGTAAACGCGCCGTCGTATAGTGTTTGTGTGTTTTTTAAAAGTACATTGCCGTAATAGATGGTATTCTCGTTTTGCAATATTGGGGTTATTTGGTTTATAGTGAAGGTAATTTCATCATCGGCGCCTAAGAAATAGAGAAATTTTCCTTGAGCGAGTGCAATCCCCTTGTTCATTGCATCGTAAATTCCTTTATCTTTTTCAGAAATCCATCTCAATTGAGGGATTTTAGAACTAAAACTCTCTACAATAGTTAGGGTTTCATCGGTAGATTTACCATCTACGACTACCACTTCGCAGTGATGATTTTCCCCTAATTGTTGCTGTATAAGAGAAAGGCAGTGAGCTATATGCGAAGCCGAATTATATGTGGGGATGATGATAGAGAGTAGCATCAGGACGATGAATGTTTAGTGTTTGAAGCGCGAAGATACAAAAAATATTGTAAACGTTGTCGTTTTTAGTGAAAAATGAATAGTGAAAAGTTTTGAAGGTGTTTTAAAAAAAGCTCTATTTGTGTGGGTGTTTGCGAAACACCTCTACATAACACAATTCAAATATAAGCGTGAAACTTTGGCTAATTAACGTGAGTTCAGCATAAGTAATTATTTAACA
>NZ_KB291382.1:0-14481 GCF_000318295.1 Capnocytophaga sp. oral taxon 326 str. F0382 | reverse complement strand
CTCACGAATTTTCACCTGACGGTGAATTATAATGTTCTGTTATATCGAAGTGGGGCTATTTTAGTATTTCTAAATATAAATTTCTAAATTTTTCAACCATTTTCTCTTTTGTGAACTCTTCTTCATATCTTTTTTTAGCACCTATTGATAGCTGTTGGTATTTCTTTTCATCAGTAAGCAATTCTATAATAGCTTCTGCTAATTTGTTAGCATCTTTAGGGGGCACAATAATGCCTGATACATTATTGAGGTTTACCCAATCAACCCCTGAACCTTTGATACTTGTAGAAATAACAGGTTTTCCAAAAGCCATAGCTTCGATTTGTACTACTCCAAAAGCTTCTGAGCGCTCGGTAGAGGGGAGGCAAAATATATCACAAAGTTGATAATAAGCACCTAACTCTTCAAAAGGGATTTTTCCTAAGAGTTTTACTTTGTCTTCCAAATTATAGGAATGTATTTGTTTTTGAAGTTTGTCTTTTAGTTCTCCTATACCAGCTATTAAAATAATTGTATCATCGGGTAAGGATTTTGAAGCTTCAATAAGGTATTCAATACCTTTATAATAAACTAATCTTCCTAAATAGAATACTATTTTTTTTCCTTTATATTCTTTTTTTAACTCATTAAGCTTTGTTTCATTTACTGTTAGTTCTTTATTGTCAATACCAATAGGAATGCAAGTTATTTTATCTTTATATTTTTTTAAGGTAGAAGATCCTTCTACATAAGTGGGGGTTGTAATGACTATTTTGTCTGCTTTTTTTAATAACCAAGTTTGTAAGGGGGCGTATAGTTTAAGTAGTTTTTTTTGTCGTATAATATCACTATGCCAATGTAGTATAATTTTAGCTTTAGGTTGGGTGAGAAAAACAGCTAAATTAGCCATTGGATTAGGTAAATGGATGTGTATAATATCATAATTATGTTGTATTTTTTTGAGAATTGGAATTATACTATAACTCAAAGGGGTAGAAGCTAATACTTTTATAGTATGAGCTGCAAATATTTTATAGTGTTCATCAAAAAAAGAATTTCCTTTTAAATGATTAGCACATAAAACATCTGTTTGAATACCTTTTTCATTTAGTCCTTCAACAAGATCAAAATGAACTTTTTCTACACCTCCTGAATGAGGAAGATAGAATTTTCCTATTTGCAATATTTTCATACTATATTTTCTAAAATGATTTGAGTAGTTTTTTTAAAATGAAAATGATTGTTTATAAAATTTTTTTGTTCTATTTTTTGAGGAGATAAGGACAATAATTTTTTTGCTAAATCTTCTGGACTTTCTTTATTAAAAAAATAGCAATTTTGGAATTCGGTATAAATTTCTTTAAAAACCTCAATATCAGACAATAAACAAGTTGTTCCTAAATAAAGAGCTTCTAAGGGAGGAAGCCCAAAACCTTCATAAATTGATGGTTGCACTAGCATAGAAGCCTCATTCATATAGTTATAGAGTTCCTCATCGGATATTCTACCTGTAAAAATAATATTTTGATCTTTAAGGAACTCTTCATTAGAGAGTTTGGTTTTAAATCCTTCTTTTTCGCCTACTATTACCAATTGTTTATCAAATCCTTTTTTTCTTGCATATCTCCATCCTTTCACTAAGGTTTCTAAGCCCTTGTGAGGTTTGATATTGCCTACAAAGATAATAAATTCTTTGGAAATAGAAACTTTTTGTGGGAAATAATTTATGAGCTCATTTTTAATAGCACAAGGAGCTACAACAATATCTTTTGCTTTTTTGAAATGGAATGAAATTCTTTTTTTAGAGAATTCTGAAACAGTAAATATTTTTTTAGCTATTTTAACAGCCCTATTTAAATAAAATTTCCTTATATAGTAACCTATTTTTGAAGTAAGTTCTTTGATGTCTAAGAAAACAACATCGTGGATAAAAGCATAAATAGGTATTTTTATTCCTATTGGGATATTAAAATTAGGGGTTAAAAATACGTCGTAAGAGTTGATTTTTGCACAAGGGAAGCAAAATAATTCTTTTACTGAAAATATAGGTATATTTACTTCTTGAATTTCTACATTCTTTGCTTTATATTTAGATAGTATATTGAAATTTCCTAACAATAAGTAATTATTCTTCTGCTCAGCCAATAGATAAGGAAGAATACCTTGTAAATAAGTTCCAATACCTGAACTATTATACATTCTACAATCGATAGCTATTTTCATATTTATTAGAACAATATAGATTTATAAGGCACTAAAGCATTATTTGGGATGGCTAATGTTTTTATTATTTGAGAAAGAGCATATAAACACAAAAGGAATCCTATCAAAATTTTGGTTACTTTTCCTTTAAAAGCATTAGGCAAACAAGCTAAAAAGAAACATTCATAAAAGCGATAATACAAAGAGAGCCTTGTAGCGATAATCTCTACCTCACTGAACAAAAGATAAACACTAATATTTAAGAGAGCACACCATAAGAATATATTTTTTGTTCTTTCAGAAAGGTGAACTCTATTGATAAAGAAAAAAGTAATGAATAATATTACAAATCTCACAAATGTACTGAATGAATAGAGAATATTAGCGTTAAAAGCTTCATTGTTTTGATAGGATATAATTCTTTCTATTAGGCGCAAATCAACCCCTATAATAGTACCTAATCCTTCTAATATAAAAGAGGTTACCCCTAAATAAGCAAAAGCAACTACGGTTCCTAATACTATCCAAAAGATGAGATTTGTGCATTTCTTTTTTATAATAAAGATAATTGGTAGAAAAACGAGTGCTGAGTAATGAAATAAAATAGCTCCTAAAAGCGACAAATAGAAATACCAACTTTTATTTACGGAAAGAAAATAGTAACTCAGTGCTATAAAACCTAAAGCAAGCCCTTGCCGAATACCATTCATTTCATATACTAAAAACCAAAAGCTTGAATAAATACAAATAGAAAGTAAGGGATATAAAGAGACTTTTTTAAAAGCGTATACCTTTAGGGATAATGAGATAAAGAAAAATAAGAAGAGAAAAAGGTGGAAATTACCTCCTATATATTTTATAAATTCAGCGAACCACTGAAACCCTATTTCAATATCGTCGGGGTTATTAAAAATATCTCGATAATGAGCAGTATCTGTACCTACTGTTATATCTCTTAATCCTGCGATGTATAGAAGCGCGAAAATAATAGGGATATAAGAGAATATATACATATAAAATTTTATCTTCTTAGAAAAATTTTCAACAAGAAGATTACTAGCAAAGCCTAAAAAAGAATATATGGGTACAAGGAAATATATCATTTATTAAAAATTTTTCTCTTTAAACTTTTTATAAATCTATAAATTGTAATAATACACTTTATAAAAAAATTGTTTCTACTGAAAAACACATACTTATCATTCTGTTTTGCGAAATTAGAAATAACTATTTCGTAGTGCTGCAATAAAAATTCTAAATCATTAGTATTAGTAGGTGTAAAATTTAATCCTATATCAATCCCTTTTATCTCTTTGTTATTCTGCCCTTCTACTCCTATATGTTGTAAAAAACTTTGTTCACTTACCATCACTGGAGTTCCTTTTTCTTGCAATTTATGAGACCAATACCAATCATAAGCAAATGATTTTCTTTCCTTAGGAATATTATCTAATATGTTTTTAAGTATATTTTTATCTGTAAACAAAACACATATACCTCCTATTGAATGTTTTTCCTTAAAGGCAACTTTATTAATCTCTAATGAATTTCCTTTTTCAACAAACGGGTGATTGCTTGAATTATACAAACTAAATACTGGATATTTTGTTTGTGTAGAAAGTATAGATTTTATGATCTCTATAAAATCTTTATGAAAAATAACATCTGAATCTACTTGTAATAAAATATCATAATTACTATTTATGTAATCCTGATGTATTTGATACATATTCCTATCAGCCCTCAAATTATTTTCTCTTACTACAATTTGTTTGGCAAAAGGGATCATTTTCTTTAAGTCTTCTTTCGTATATTCTGTACTACAATCATCAAAAATAAAAATATCTACATCTTCTATATTTTTTACTTGCGTTAAAGAAACTATAGTTTTCTCTAAAACCTCTTTGCGATTGTAGGTAGCCATTGCTAACATTATCTTTTTCATAACCTAAAAAGCCTTTTTATTTTTTCTATCATTTTTACTTTTAGTATGGTGTAAATATAAAAATTATTATATTTTGTTCCTGCTATATGCCAAGATTCTACAAACATTTTAGTAATAGCATTAGAGGATAGCCCACCGAATAGAAATTTTGCGATAACAAAATTTAAGTAATGAAAATGTTTACCTTCTATATAAAGTTGATGAAAAAAATTGTAATCAGCAGAAATTCTGTAAGTTGTGTTGAATAAATATTGTTTTTGTAACATAGTTCTTACAAAACTTCCTTGATGGCAGAAGACCATTTGTTGTTCTATTCTTTTTAAAGGTAACGGTTTTTTTAACTTTGTTTTCTTAGGATATTCTATATTTACATTTCCATAGATTACATCGGCGTCACTCCAATCATTATCCTTAAATACTTTTTCTAAAACATGTTCATTATAGAAGGTATCACCTGCATTCATAAAGTTGAGCCACACCCCTGTAGCTTTTAGAGTTCCCTTATTCATAGCATCATAGATGCCTTTATCAGGTTCACTTACCCAATAGGAAATTTTATCCTCATATTTTTTGATGATGTCAAGGGTGCCATCGGTACTACCTCCATCTATGATGATATACTCTATATTAGGGTAGGTTTGGTTGAGTACCGATAGGATCGTATTTTCAATATCCTTCACTGCGTTATAGGCAACGGTGATGATGGTGATAAGGGGTGATTGTGTGTTATTTGACATAGCTCAATATTTTTCTAAATATCTTTTTTGCTATAAAACTTATATCTATTTTTTGATTTTTATTGTTCATATAAAAATCTAAAATATGATACATATTATACTTTTTAGCTTGTTTTTTATATTTTTTCAGTAAGAACCATATTTTAGTATTCATTTTTATTATTAGATCAGGGCGATGATTCTCTACAAAATAAGCTCCAGCTAAAGCATAATACAGATATAATTTTTCTCTATCAGAAGCTATAGTAATAGAGTCGTTATGAGCTCTGAAGTAGGACAAAGGTTCGTTTACGAATGCGAATTTTTGGTATTGATTAGCTGTTAGTAAATACATCAACAAATCATTTCCTATAGCGTGCATAGCAAAATCACTTGCTACTTTGTTAGGGATATCGGCAAGTGTATTATTCTTTAAATCGTTTAATCTAAACAAAGCACAAGCTGGAGAGACGGGATAATCTTTATCATCTATAATACTCTGTATATATTTTTCTGTGGGATATAATCCTGTTTTTCCTATTCTATAGAGAGAGATTTTATGAGGTTCTGTAATGTTAACTTTAAAAATTTTAGCACTTGTAAAAGCGAATCCTACTTCTTTATCTTCTAAAAAAGGAACTGTTTTTTCTAAGAAGGTAGGATCGATTAAGTCGTCTGACCAAAGAATTTTAGCATATTCTCCGGTAGCTTCGTTTATACATCTTAGCCAATTTCTTACAGGGCCTATATTGGTTTCATTTTGATAAATTTTGACACGATCATCAGTTTGCGCTAAAGCTTGGAGTATTTTCCAAGTGTTATCAGTACTTTTGTTGTCGACGATTACAATCTCGGTATTTGGGTAGGTTTGATCTAAAGCGCTTTTTACTGTTGCTTCTATCAGATTTTGCCTGTTGTACACTGGAATTAGTACACTTACTTTTGGAGTATTCATTTTCTGATTTTTTGTATAAGTTTTTTTAAAATTTCAGATATGCTATGAGTTTTTAGCACTTTGATCATTATTTTTAGTTTGTTTGTTCCTTGTAATATTAATTTTCTTTTTTGTTCATCATTTGCAAAGTTAGGAATTATATAAAAAGGGTGTTGTAAAGGGAAAGTTATTTTTCCAGTTTTTCGGTTTGCATTGTCATCCTCGGCGGAATGAGTATGAGTAGCTCCTACGCCAAATCCTATGTTAGAAATCAGATTAACAGTTGGGATAATGGATAGTCCATTATTTATCATTATGGTTAGTTTCCATTGATAATCCCAAGTATCAATACCTTTTAGATATAATTTGTCGTATATTTTAGAAAAGTAGAGATACTCATCTTTATTAGCGAACAGTTTTTGAAATATATTTTTAGCTTTCAGGTCGGGGTAGTAAGAAATATCTTTGTCGTAATATTGCCAAGCTCTTCTCCAAGAAGCCCATCCCCAAATATGTTCATATTTGGAAAAATAGTATGATTCTTTATCAGTAGAGACATTTTCTACCAAATCATTTGTACCTGTTATAAGCCAAATTCGAGAGTCGTTTTGGTATTTAATAAGTAAATCTTGGCAGAAATAGAAAAAACTATCGTCTGGCAAACAGTCATCTTCTAAGATGATACCCATTTCTTCATTATTAAAAAACCAAGAGATAGCAGTACTTACGGCTTCTTTACAACCTAAGTTTTCTTGCCTGAAGAGAGTTTGGACTTTACAATCCCAATTGATATTTTCTAAAACAAAGTCTCTTACTTGCTGTACAATTTCTTTTTCTCCTTGCTTATGAGCTCTGGCACCATCGCTTGCGATATAAAGTTTTGAGGGTTTATTTTTTTTAATAGTTTCAAATACTTTTTTAGTAGTGTCTAATCTATTAAAAATTAGGAATAAAATAGGGGTGTTTAGTGTATTCATATTCTTTTTTGATATAATCGTTTGCTAAAAAAATTAACTTTTCTGAGGATTCTCCAAAAAAGATAGACTATTTTGTCATAGGGTGTAATACTTTTTGTTATTTCGTTATATTTTTCATCTAAACGTGGGTCTTGGGTATTAAAAACTCTTTTTTGTTCCTCTATTACATTCTTTTTTATCAAATACTTAAAGAATGAGGGGTATAATTTTTTATAAAAAGGATAATCTAACAGTATAATATCTGTAGTTTTTTTGTATTCATCGATAAGTTTGAATGTATTTTCTGCTGTACTGCTTACATTTTCATCACATCTGTACATTAATAAAGGTACCCCTACTATTTTAAGTACTTTTGTTTCTTTAGTAATAGAATAACTGAACATATAATCCATCAAGGGATAATGTGTGTCGTCAAAGCCATTGAGCTTAACTGCTACTTTCTTATTAAAACAAACTCCAGAAATTGTAGAAAACACGCCAAAAATATAATCAAATGGTTTTAAGGGAATTACTCTATAATTTTTATTAGATTCTTGTATAGATATTTCTGAAATATGAGTAAAAAGAAAGTGTTGTACATAAATAGCATTTACATTATATTTATATAGTTTTAAAACATCATATATTTTTTCGATATAAGAAGGATTGATCAAGTCATCATCGTGAAGCATTACCACAAAGTTTGTTTGAGATAGTTCAAAAAGTTTGTTCCAATTACCTGTCATCCCTACGTTTTCTGTATTTTTATAGTAGAACAGATTGGGAATTGCTTTGTACTCTCGTAACAATTGTTCTGTTTCGCACTCTCGTTCTGGATTATTATCTACTACCATTATAGCAAAAGGGCAGTTTGTTTGCTGAGCTAAGCAACTTTCAAGGGTCTCTCTAAGCAAGTGAGCTCGCTTGTAGGTGGGGATTGCTATTGTAATCTGTGCTCCTTCAGGGACAACTCCTTGCTTTATAGCTATAGAGGGTATATGGGTTACGGCTGTATATCTCATTTGAAAATGTTTTTTAGTTTGTAATAAGTTTCTTGTATACCTAAATGAATGAATTGAAATATTGTGAGTTTAAATTCTCTGAGTACGACAAAAGGCCATTTCCAATTATTGTACACTGCTTGACAAAATCCTTGTACAAGGACTAAGCCTAAAATTCCCCAAGAGGTATATTTTAATACTATAAAACTTCCTATTGCGATTCCAATTCCTGCTAAAAGAGCAGGTTTGACAAAAGGAATATTATTCTTGCTGATAATAGCTGTTGCAAAATGTGAGTGATTGTTTTCTAAAAGTACAACTATTATATAAAGACAAAGAATCAATTTATTAGGCAGAAAAGCATTTGAGTGTATATATCCTAAAATTGTATTACCTAAGAATAGTAATATAATTCCTCCTAAAGTGAATAGTATGTAAAAAATAATTATACTAAAAGAGAACAAGCTTACAAAACCTTGTGAGTTTCCTTCTACACGTAAGGCAGCAAATTTGGGTTGAAAGGTAATAAAAAAAGTTGTTGCTACTGTTGAGAGTATATTTACCAATTGCATCATCAATCCATAAGAGGCTATTTCTGCGTTTGATAAGTATAAACCTGCTAAGAACATACTAAATTTTGTAATGGCATAAGCTCCTACAAAAACTAAGCCTAATTTTTTAGCATTGTACCATATCACATCAAAAGTTGCACTGATTTCTTCCTTGCTAATATTGTAAGGTTTTAACTGGGTTCTAAATTCTTCTGTAAAAAGAAATCGATAACACAACATTCTATTTACAAAAGGAGCTATAAAATTTGCCAATACAACTCCCATCAGTCCCCAACCTATATACAAGAACAAAAAAGTAAGCCCTATATAAACAATCCGAGAGGCGAGTAAAGCTATTTTAGTTTCTTTGATAGCACCTTTTCCCGTGAGTAGGAAATTATAATATTCATAATAAATAGTAAAAGCAGTAGAGGCTGAAAAAATTATCCAAATAGGCAATGAGTGAGCTACTGAATGGAAGCCATCTGTAACCTTGTAAATATATAGACTTCCGACAGAGAGCATTACCAGTAGCACTAACAATGCTAAACGGAGATAGACATACTGACCTACTTTTACGAGAGTAGCTATTAATCGGTAGTTGATAGCCACTTCTGCAGAGGAAGCATCTTCTATTCCTTCTTTTTTTAGTGTTTGAGCACCTCCGTATACATAGCTTACATTACGACTAAATTGAGGTGAAAAGCCAAAGTCGAAAAGGAGTACTAAAGATGAAACTGTTAGAAAAATATAGTTGAGTGCAATTTCTTCTACAGTTAGCATCTTTAAAATAAGAGGTAGGGTAATGAGCCCAGAAGCTAAACTAAAGAACTGCGCTATATAATTCCAAAGTACATCTGTTTTAGTTATCTTTATCATCTGTTTCCTATTGTATTAGCTCCTTTAAAGCCACTTAATAAACTTTGGTCGCTCCAAAAATAATCCCATTCTCCAAATCTGCCTATACTAATGATACCTACTGTTCTCAAATAATCTTGTATTAGAGATACGTTGCTCTTTCTATTGAAATCGAATACTACATTAGCGTATTTTTCTTCTCGATAATCGGTAATTGCAATGTCGTTAAGTTCCCAAAGTTTCATCTGTATACCTTTTTCGATAATGTGGTTTACCAAACTATCACCAGAAAGCTGCTTAGGTTTCTTTTTTGAAAAATAGGTTTCAAACTGTAAGGAGCTTTTCCCTTTTGGTACATTATAGGGTGATTTGAGCGAAGGAGAATAGGCTCTTGCAGGCAAAATATCCTCATCATAGATATAAAACCACAAATGTTTAGGTATATCAGGGCGATTGAATCCTATAGACACTAACTGACCTGAGGTTGCCAATAGTTTCTCACCAGCTTCAAGAATGCTTTTAGGAGCATCTTTTATAATTTTTACTATCTCAGGCAGAGGTAAAGAGCTAATAAGTTTTTCATAGTTAGTTTCAGAACCATCTGTAAAAGTAATTTTTTTGTGAATAGGGTCAATAAGAGCAACTTCTTTCTGTGTCTTTATAGAAGTATTTGTAGCCATTGTATTTAGGAAACTTTTATAGCCTCCTTGTTGTGGATAGCGCATTTCTTGAGCGTAATAAAAGTTCTTTTCTTGCACTTCAAAAGCCCCTCTTAATAGTACTTCTAAAGATGGAATGCTAATTCGACTGCCCAACCAGTCGGTAGAAAGTTCTTTTGAAGGGAGTGTCCAATATTTATAAGTGTATTTTTCAGAAAAATGTTCTTTGAAATACGTCCCGAATTGCACCAATAGCCAATCTTCATAGTTCTGAATCGTATTAAGAGTAGGTTTAGCGACAAAATCTTCTATAATTCTTATTTTTTCATCTATAGACAAAGGGGCAAGGTTGTTTTGTACAGGATGTTTTAACCATAAGTTTTTATAATAATTAGATGATTCAGGCTTATGACTATAGAAAGCTGTATTGTTTTGGAAAAGGTTTTTTACTACTTCTGATTTTGTAAAAGAAAGATGGACAAACTTATCAAACAAGAAGCCTTCACCTATTGAGAAGTTATCGCATAAGCCTCCCCAAGAACTATTTTTCTCAAAGATAGTATGTTCAATACCTCTTTGTGATAAATGGTATCCTGCTGCAATACCTGCTATTCCTGCTCCTAAAATTGCTACCAAAATTTTTAATTATTTATTTCCAATCCATTCTACCATTTTTTCTATTCCTCTTTTTGAGGTCATTTTAGGTTGCCATTGCAATATTTTTTGAGCTTTAGTATTATCGGCTACGAATACTAATTGATCGCTCTCTCTAAAGGGGAGCTCTTTATATTGCATTTTTATACCTAAAAGTTTTTCTAACATAGCAAAAAGTTCTAGTAGTGAAAGACTATTTTCAATACCTCCACCTATATTAAAGGCTTGCCCTTTGGCTTGTTCTATATATTTGATACCTTGAAAATAAAGACTTACTACATCATCGGCATAAAGCACGTCACGTACTTGCTTGCCATTGCCTGAGATAGTAAATAGTTCTCGATTTGTACCTTGTTTTATCTCAATTGCTTTTTGCACAAACCAACCAATCCAACCTTGGTCGAAGGTAGCGTGCTGATGACTTCCATACATTGATGAATGTCTAAATACTAGGGTTTTAAGTCCATAAATACGATGAAAATCCAATAAATATTGGTCGGCTGATCCTTTAGAACATCCGTAAGGCGAATGGAAATCTAAAGGATAAGTTTCAGGAAATCCTTTAGGATATTCTTGACAGGTATAGCGCATCTGTTCTTCTTGAAAAGTAAGATTAGCGAAATCGCCATATACTTTATTGGTTGATGAGTATAAGATGTAAGCATCAGGACAGTATTTTCTAATAGCATCTAATAAGTTGAAAGTGCCCATTGCATTCACTTCAAAATCCAAACGTGGATTTTCAATAGAAGTAGTCATTGCTACTTGTCCAGCCAAATGAAACACAATATCAGGCTGTTCTTTTTTGATCACAGTTTCTACATCGTTGGTGTTGCGTATATCATAAGGATAATAAGAGAATTTACCGAGCGTTCTGAGCCAATCTAAGTTTTGGGCACTACCATAACGGAAAAGATTGTCTAAAACTACCAATTCTTCTCCTCGTTTTAATACTTCTTGAGCTAAGTTGCTTCCTACGAAGCCGCAACCGCCTGTTATCAAATATTTCATTGTATCTCGTGTTTTACAAATCGTTCTATATTTTCTTCTAAACTTCTTTTAGGTTGCCACCCTAAAGAACATAACCTACTATTATCTACTTGGGGTTCCATAATCTCCCCCTCTCGGTAAGGAAGTGCTCCAAAATTCAACTGTGTTTTTATTGGGTTGCCTTTAAGTTTTTCTAATACCTCTTTGACAAGTATTACAAAAGTCTTTACGGGAGTGAGTACACCTGTACCTACCTCTATATCATTAAAAGCTTTTAGTTGTGGTGCTTGTTCTAAACAAGTAAGGTAGGCACTTACCACATCGTCTATATAAATAAAATCACGCTTTTGTGTGCCTGCGGTGAGTGGGATGATGTTTTTTTCCTGCTGGAGTTCATTCAAGATCCAAGAGGTGAATTTGTCATTGCCATCTTGCTCTCCAAACATAAGCTCTAATTTTAAGTTCACTACTTGTATTTTATTAGAAGCTAATTTTAACCACTCTTCAAATTGTTTTTTTGAAAGGGCATAAGCGTTTATTTGTTTACCTAAAAGTGTACTAGTATTAAGGAAATGTTTTGTGCTAAAATCTATTGCTGTACTAAGCAATTCTATCCCGAACATTAAGTTTGTTTTGAGTATCTGCTGTATACTCTCTCCTTTTCTACCATACACACAGGCTGTATGAATGATAGTGTCTATATATTGTTCTTCAAAGGCTTTTTGCAAAGGTACTTGGTCTATATCATAGCTTTTAAAGGTGTTTTCAAAACCTTTTAAACGCCACATATTAGAGGTAGAGCGTTTGAGTACTACTACTTCATAGCCCTTATTTATCAATGCCTTCAGCAAATGACTGCCGAGGAATCCTGTTGCGCCCGTTAAAAGTATTGTCATAATTATATTGCTACTTCAATTTTTTGCTCTATGTAGGATTGAAAGCTCCTACGAAAGGCACGTTTCAGCTTGCGCTGATGTTTTTTTTTTTTGCCCACGAATCTCACAAATCTACACGAATATTTTTTAGGTTGAGATGATAGGTTCTGACCTCTAAGTTTATGATTTGCACGAATACTTCAGCTTACGCTGATGAGGGTGATATTGTAAAGAAACCTATTTTGTGCTAAAGTTAGAAATTTACTCCAAAATATTCTTCTAATTTTTCTGCGATATAGTCTAACTGTTCTTCGCCTAAAGCTGGATAAATACCTACCCAAAAGGTTTGATTCATTGTGATATCGGTATTAGTAAGGTCACCCACTACACGGTATTCCACTCCTTTAAAGTAAGGCTGCTTAGTGAGGTTACCCGCAAATAGTAAACGTGTGCCTATCTTGTGCTGGTCTAAAAAACGGAGTAAATCTACCCGTGCGGTACCTGCATCTTCTTTAAGGGTGATAGGAAAACCAAACCACGAAGGGTTGCTATTGGGGGTTGCCTCTGGTAGGTATAAAAAATCAGTAAGGGTTTGGAGTCGCTCTTTGAGGTAGGCGAAATTTTTACGGCGTTTTTCTATAAACTCCTCTACGCGGTCTAACTGTGCTAATCCGCAAGCGGCTTGCATATCGCTAATTTTTAGGTTGTAACCTAAATGTGAATATACATACTTATGGTCATATCCAAAAGGCAAATCACCGTGCTGTTGCGAGAAACGGCAGTTGCAAGTGTTGTCACAACCTGGTGCACAATAGCAATCACGCCCCCAATCGCGGAAAGACTCAGCTATGGTTTTTAGTTCTGGATTGTTAGTAAATACTGCTCCTCCTTCACCCATTGTGATATGGTGAGCTGGATAGAAACTCAGGGTAGCAATATCGCCAAAAGTACCTACTTTTTGTCCGTTATAGGTAGCGCCGAGTGCATCGCAGCAGTCTTCTACAAGCCAAAGGTTATATTTCTCACAAAGGGCTTTTATTTTCTCTAAGTTGAAAGGGTTTCCCAAAGTATGGGCAAGCATTATCGCCTTTGTTTTAGGGGTAATAGCTTGTTCTATAAGGTCGGCGTTTACATTGTGAGTATGTAGATCTACATCTACAAATACGGGTATAGCCCCAAACTGAACAATAGGGTTCACTGTAGTAGGGAATCCTGCTGCAACGCCTATTACTTCATCACCTTTTTTGATAGCACGGTCACCTAATTTAGGTGATGTGAGCGCACTAAAGGCTACTAAGTTGGCTGAAGATCCTGAGTTTACAGTGATGCAGTATTTTACCCCCAGAAAGTCGGCTAACTTCTTTTCAAAAGCAGCATTAAAGCGTCCTGTGGTGAGCCAAGCGTCGAGAGAGGCGGCGACCATATTTTGGAGTTCTTGCTCACCGATTACTTTTCCTGAAGGAGGGATTACCGTTTTTCCTGCTTCAAAGGGTTTGGGTTTGTAAGCCTCTTCGGCATATTGGGTTACTAATTTTGCTATTTCTTCTCTAATTGTTTCTAATGACATATTTTCTTTTTTTTGACCACGAATTTGCACGAATGTTTTTTAGTTTTTTTCGCCCACGAATCTCACGAATTTGCACGAATATCTTTCAGGTTGAGATGATGGGGTTTCTATAACACTTTTCGGAAAATTCCTTCATTGATATCTACTTCGTTGAAATTGACTAATATTCCTAATTTTAAATTTGATAGTTTTAAATAGTTTAAAATTTGTTTGTGGTGTTTCGCACTTAGTTCTTCTACTGATTTAATCTCAACAATAATTCTATCTTCTACTAATAAATCTATTCTAAAAGCAACATCTTGTAAAAGATTACCTTTATAGTATACAGGAATAGGTACTTCTGTTTGTACTTTTAACCCTCTGCTCTCTAACTCAAATTTGAGTGCAGAAGCGTATACTTTTTCTAATAACCCTATACCTAATTGATTGTAAACTTCATAAATAGCTCCTACAATTTTATAGGAGAGTTCTTTTTCTATTATCATCATTTTGTTGTTGATACAATTTGTTTCAGGTTTTTTTTCGCCCACGAATCTCACGAATTGGCACGAATATCTTTTAGGTTGAGATGATAGGTTCTGTCCTATAATTACA